>NZ_SMLA01000069.1:0-29255 GCF_004349225.1 Saccharopolyspora karakumensis | reverse complement strand
GTGCACCACGTCGTGCCCGGTGTACTGGTCGGACGGCAACTACTTCGGCCCGGCCGCGATCGTCAACGCGCACCGGTTCATCTTCGACAGCCGTGACGAGGCCGCCCCGGAGCGCAAGGAAGCCCCGAAGCCCGAGGACCAGATCGACGCCTGGATCCACGAGGCCGTCCAGATCATGGAGAAGAGCGGCATCCCGCGCGACCAGATCGACGCCGAGGCCATCCGGACGATCATCATGCACGAGTCCAACGGTGACCCGGGCGCCACGAACAACTGGGACTCCAACGCCGCGGCCGGCACCCCGTCGATCGGTCTGATGCAGACCATCGCGCCGACCTTCGAGTCGTTCGCGCTGCCCGGCCACCAGAACATCTACGACCCCGTCGACAACATCATCGCCGCCACCCGCTACTCGATCGAGCGCTACGGCTCCGTCGCCGACGTCCCCGGCGTCTCGGGCCTGCGTTCCGGCGGCAGCTACCAGGGTTACTGATCCCGGGCCGAATCCCTCGCGACCACTCCCCCGAGGTCGCGAGGGATTCGTGCGTCCGGGGGCGGTTCTGGCCGGAACCGACCGGCGAAGCGGGCTTGATCACCGACCCGCTGCCGCGCTCAGGGCTCCAAGCCCTCGAGCGTTCCCTCGAGGGCTTCGGCCACCAGCTCGCGCATGGCCCACTCCGCGCGAACCCGGTCGCCCGCCCGGATGCACTCGGCGATCTCGCAGTGCAGCCGGACCGCGACCGGACGCGGGTGCACCGGCATCAGGCCGTGACCGGCGCGCCACCGCAGCAGCTCCTCGACGACCTCGTGGAGCTGGGCGAACATCTCGTTGCCGGAGGCCGTGAGGATCAGCCGGTGGAACTCGACGTCGGCGTCCATGAACGCCTCCAGGTCACCGGCGCGCGAGGTGGCCACCATCCGCTCGGAGAGCGCGACCAGCCGGGCCGCGTGGTCGTCCTTCGCGCGGTCCGCGGCCGCCGCGGCGGCGACGGGTTCGACGGCGGTGCGCAGTTCGGCGAGGGTCTTGAGCTCCGCCGAGCGGTCGGCGGCCAGCCGCCAGCGGATGAGCATCGGGTCGAAGCTGTTCCACTCCTCGCGCGGGCGCACCACGATGCCGACCCGCTTGCGGCCCAGGACCAGCCGGATGGAGGCGAGGGTGCGCACGACCTCGCGAGCGACGCTGCGGGAGATGCCGAAGCGCTCCTCCAGCTGCTCGATGCGCAGCACGCTGCCGGGAGCGTGGAGGCCCGCGGCGATCTCCCCGCCGAGGACTTCCAGCACCTTGCCGTGCAGCCCGCCGCTCATCCGCCACGCTCCTTCACCGGTGAAAAACGCGTTCGACCAGTGCCCGAGAGTAGGCGGCGAACCCGGGTGACCGGCGTAACAGTAATACTTAATCGGTCATGAAAGACTAAAAGTCATACTTATTGCTTAGGCTGTGGCGCGCACCAGCTGCTCAACGAGGAGCCCTCCATGCTTTCCAGCCTTTCCGCCCCGCTCGCCCAGGCAGCGTCCTGGACGGCGCACGACACCCGTCTGCTGAGCGCCGCGGTCGCCGGCATCGCGGTGATCGTGCTGCTGATCAGCTGGGCGAAGCTCCACCCCTTCCTGTCCCTGGCGCTCGGCGCGACCACGCTCGGCGTGGTGGCCGGGATGCCCTTCGGCGACCTCGTGGACACCTTCACCGAGGGCCTCGGCAAGACCGTCGGCGACGTCGGCCTGCTCGTCGCGCTCGGCGCCATGCTCGGCAAGCTGCTCACCGACAGCGGCGGCGCCGACCAGGTCGTCGAGACGGTCATGCGCCGCACCACCAGCAGGACGCTGCCGTGGGCGATGGTGTTCATCGCCGCGCTGCTCGGCCTGCCGATGTTCTTCGAGGTCGGCGTCGTGCTGCTGGTCCCGGTCGTGGTCATGGTCGCCGCCCGGACCGAGCAGCCGATGCTGCGGATCGGCATCCCGGCGCTGGCCGGCCTGTCGATCCTGCACGGTCTCGTCCCGCCGCACCCCGGTCCGCTCGCTGCCGTCGACGCGCTGCACGTCGACCTCGGTCTGACGTTGGCGCTGGGCATCGTGGTGGCCATCCCGACCGCGATCGTCGCCGGCCCGCTGTTCGGCTCCTACATCGCCAAGCACGTCGACCTGCCGCCGGCCACCCAGCTGCTGGGCAAGGCGCCCGAGCAGGAGGAGCGCCCGCACCGGCCGAGCTTCTTCGCCGCCGTGGCGATGCTGCTGCTGCCGGTCGTGCTGATGCTGTGCAAGTCGGTCGCCGACCTGGCGCTGGCCGAGGACACGCTCGGCTACACGATCCTGGACACCATCGGCACGCCGGTCGTGGCGATGATGCTGACCGTCCTGATCGCGATCGTGGTGCTGGGCCGCGGTGCCCGCTTCTCCCGCTCGCAGCTGTCCGACGTCGTGGGCGGTTCGCTGCCCGCCATCGCCGGGATCATCCTGATCGTCGGTGCCGGCGGTGGTTTCAAGCAGACGCTGGTCGACTCCGGTGTGAACAACACGATCACCGACCTGGCGTCCGGGGCGCACCTGTCGCCGCTGGTGCTGGGCTGGCTGATCGCGGTCGGCATCCGCGTCGCGACGGGTTCGGCGACGGTCGCCACGATCTCGGCCGCGGGCATGGTGGCACCGCTGGTCATCGGCCTACCGCCCGCGCAGGGCGCGCTGGTCGCGCTGGCGATCGGTTCCGGCTCGCTGTTCCTCTCGCACGTCAACGACGCCGGGTTCTGGCTGGTCAAGGAGTACTTCGGCATGACCGTCGGCCAGACCCTCAAGACCTGGTCGGCCATGGAGACCCTCCTGTCGGTCGTCTCCTTCGTGGTCATCCTCGGCATCTCCGCCGTCGTCTAGGGACAACCGAAACCCTCCGAAGAACCCCTGGAATCCCCGGACTCCAGGGGTTCTTCCGTCCCCACCCCACCAACCGGTCACCCAGGTCCTCCCCCGGCCCGGGGTGACCGGATCTCAGCGGAGATCAGGAACCGGAATTCCACTGAAATCGGGTTCCTGATTTCCACTGAGATCCCGGACGGGACCGGCACCGCGGGGTCCGGGCGCGACTCGGCACCCCGGGTTGGGAGACGCGGTATATTGGCAGGTCGGGCCGTGGGGTCCGGTTGTTCTTGTCCGCGCCCGGCATGAGGTGGCGAATTGTCCGACGCCCGAGTTGATCGGGAAACCGTCCGCACCGAGGAGATCGCGGCCGAACAGCGCTACCTGAACGTGCTGTACGGCAAGCTCGACGACCTCAGAGCGGAGACGACGCAGCGGCTCAAGGACACGCTGCGCGACAGCGGCGGTCCGCCGCAGGCCCGCACCGAGCGCGACATCTCCACCCGGATGTACACCGACAAGCTCACCCAGCTCAGCGCGGTGGAGCACGGGATGTGCTTCGGGCGCCTGGATCTCGACGGCGGCGAGACCTTCCACGTCGGCAGGATCGGCCTGTTCGACGAGGACAACGAGTACGAACCGCTGCTGCTGGACTGGCGCGCCCCGGCCGCCCGCCCGTTCTACCTGGCCACCGCCGCCGCGCGCGACGGCGTGCAGCGCCGCAGGCACCTCAAGACCAGCTGGCGCAAGGTGCTCGACTACGAGGACGAGATCCTCGACCTGGACGCCGCGGAGCAGGGCAGCGATCTCGGTCTGGCCGGCGAGGCGACGCTGCTGGCGCGGCTCGATGCCCGGCGCACCGGCCAGATGCAGGACATCGTCTCCACGATCCAGGCCGAGCAGGATCGCGTCATCCGCGCCGGCATGAACGGCGTGCTGGTCGTGCAGGGCGGGCCGGGCACCGGCAAGACCGCCGTCGCACTGCACCGCGCGGCCTACCTGCTGTACACGTTCCGCGAGCAGCTGTCCAAGCGCGGCGTGCTGGTCGTCGGGCCGAACCCGACGTTCCTGCACTACATCGGCCAGGTGCTGCCCTCGCTGGGCGAGACCGGCGTGCTGCTGTCCACTGTGGGCGGTCTGTACCCCGGGATCGCCGCCACGGGAACCGAATCCGCGCAGGTCGCCGAGATCAAGGGGCGGCTGAGCATGACCGACGTGCTCAACGCGGCGGTCCGCGACCGGCAGCAGGTCCCGCCCGACCACGTCGAGGTCACCTTCGACCGCGAACCGCTCCGCCTGCACCGCAAGGACGCCACCGCCGCGCGCTCCCGCGCCCGCCGCACCCGCCGTCCGCACAACCTGGCGCGCAGGGTGTTCCGCGACGAGATGTTCCGCGCGCTGACGATGCAGGTCGCCGACCGGCTCGGCCGGGAGCTGCTGGACCGGCGCGACCTCGACGAGATCAACGTGGAGCTGCGCGCCGACCCCGAGGTGGCCCGCGCGCTCGACGAGCTGTGGCCGGAGCTGACCCCGCAGCTGCTGCTCGACGAGCTGCTCAGCTCCCCGGAACGCCTGGCCACCGCCACCGCGAAGGTTCTCGACGACGCCGAGCGCGACGCCCTGTCACGCCCGGCGGGCACGCCGTGGACCCCGGCCGACGTCCCGCTGCTCGACGAGATCGCCGAACTGCTCGGCGAGGACGACGCCCAGGAGCGCGCCGACCGCGAACGCGCGGAGCGCGAGGAACTCGCCTACGCGCAAGGCGTTCTGCACATCATGGAGCAGGACGAGGAGATCGCCGACGAGGAGCGGCTGCGGGTCTCCGACGTGCTCGACGCGGAGCTGCTGGCCGAGCGGTTCCGCACCCGCAGCGACCTCACCGCCGCCGAGCGCGCCGCCGAGGACCGCACCTGGACCTTCGGGCACGTCATCGTCGACGAGGCGCAGGAGCTCTCCGAGATGGCCTGGCGGGTGCTGATGCGCCGCTGCCCGAGCCGGTCGATGACGCTGGTCGGCGACGTGGCCCAGACCGGCGCGCTGGGCGGGACCCGGTCCTGGCACGAGGTGCTCTCCCCGTACGTCCAAGACCGCTGGAAGCAGGCGGAGCTGACGGTGAACTACCGGACCCCGGCGGAGATCATGGACGTCGCCGCCGAGGTCCTATCCGAGATGGACACGGATCTGGAGCCACCTCACTCCGTCCGCACCACCGGAAACCTGCCGTGGGCGCAGCAGATCCGGCGCGAGGACCTGCTCTCCGAGCTGCCCCAGCTGGTGTCGGCCGAGCTGGCCGAGGTGACCGACGGGCGGCTGGCGGTGCTCATGCCGCCGGACCTGCTCGCCGAGATCGGGTCGGAGCTGGCCCAGTCGCTACCGGAGGCGGTCGTCGGCACCCGCCCCGACGACCTCGAATCCCCTGCGGTGCTGCTGACCGTCGACGAGGCCAAGGGGCTGGAGTTCGACGCCGTGCTGCTGGTGGAACCGGAGGCGATCATCGAGGCGTCCGAGCGCGGCATCAACGACCTCTACGTCGCCCTGACCCGGGCCACCCAGCGCCTCGGCATCGTCCACTCCGGCGACCTGCCGCCCGCGCTGGCGCGTTCCTTCGGCTGAACCGCCGCACGCATGGGTGCACAGCTCCCATGGCCCGATCACGCCGAGCGGCGCCTTTGCAGCCGGGTGGGCGGTTCCGCGAGGAATCGCCCGACTCCTGGGCGGACGGCAATTCCTCGCGGAACCGCGCTCACACCGCCAGGGGGAGGGCAGTGGGGTGGACCGGGGATGGGAGTTCGGAGGTTCCCATCAGGTGGCTGTCCACCGCGTGCGCGACCGAGCGGCCCTCGGCGATGGCCCAGACGACCAGCGACGCGCCGCGGTGGGCGTCACCGCAGACGAACACGTCCGGAGCGGTGGTCTCCCAGTTCGACCCGGAGCCGATCGTGCCGCGCTTGGTGAGCTCGATGCCCAGGCCGTCGAGCAGCGGCATGCGCTCGACGCCCTCGAAACCGATCGCCAGCAGGGCGAGGTCGCAGGGCAGCTCCTCGACCTCGCCGGAGACCGGAACCACCTGGCGGCGCCCGTTCTCGTCGCGGCTGACCTCGACGTGCCGCAACCGCACCGCGCGAACGCGGCCCTCGCCGTCGCCGACGAAGGACTCGATGGCGACCGCGAACTTCCGCTCACCGGCCTCCTCGTGCGCCGGGTAGGTGCGCAGGACGTACGGCCAGACCGGCCACGGCGAGAGCTCGTCGTCGCGCTCGGTGGGCGGCTGCGGGTAGTTGTCCAGCTGCGTCACCGACAGCGCGCCCTGGCGGGTCGCGGTGCCGTAGCAGTCGGCACCGGTGTCGCCGCCGCCGAGGATGATGACGTGCTTGCCCTCGGCCGAGATCGGCGTGGGGCCGTCACCCTCGAGCTCCTTGTTGGACGGGACCAGGTGCTCCATCGCCAGGTGCACGCCGTCCAGCTCGCGGCCTTCGATGGTGGTGTCGTCGCGGCCGCGCAGCGCGCCCACCGCGAGCACCACGGCGTCGTGACCGGCGCGCAGGTCGGCCACGGTCAGGTCCGCGCCGACCTCGCAGCCGGTGACGAACTTCGTGCCCTCCTCGCGCATCTGCGCCAGACGCCGGTCGAGAGCCGACTTCTCCATCTTGAACTCCGGGATGCCGTAGCGCAGCAGGCCGCCGATGCGGTCGTCGCGCTCGTAGACGGTCACCTCGTGGCCCGCGCGGGTGAGCTGCTGCGCGGCGGCCAGGCCCGCGGGGCCGGAACCGACCACGGCGACCCGCTTGCCGGTGTGCTCCTCGGTGATGCGCGGGGAGACGTAGGAGTTCTCCCAGCCGACCTCGGCGATGGTCTCCTCGACCCGCTTGATCGCCACCGCTCCCCCGGCCTCCGGCGAGATCGCCAGCACGCAACCGGATTCGCACGGCGCCGGGCACAACTTGCCGGTGAACTCGGGGAAGTTGTTGGTCGCGTGCAGCCGATCGCTGGCCGCCTCCCACTGGCCGCGGCGGACCATGTCGTTCCACTCCGGGATCAGGTTGCCCAGCGGGCAACCCGCCGAACCCGAGTGGCAGAACGGGATTCCGCAGTCCATGCAGCGGGCGGCCTGGGTGGAGACCTGCTCGTTGCGGTCCTCGGTGGACAGCGCGGCGTAGACCTCGTGCCAGTCGCCCAGCCGCTCATCGGTGGGACGCTTCGGTGCGTCGGCCCGCGAGTGCTTCAGAAAACCCTTGGGGTCAGCCACGGGAAGCCTCCATGATCACCTCGTTGACGTCCCGGCCCTCGATCTTGGCCATCCGCATGGCGTCCAGGACCCGCTGGAAATCGCGCGGCATCACCTTGGTGAACGCCGCCGAGCGCCGCGGCCAGTCGCCCAGCAGCGACGCGGCCACCGCTGAACCGGTCAGCTCGTGGTGCTGCCGCACGACCTCGCGCAGCCACTTGAGCTCCTTGGTGCTCAACGGCTTGAGGTCGACCATCGCGGTGTTCACCCGCACCGGGTCCAGGTCCAGCACGTAGGCGATGCCGCCGGACATGCCGGCGCCGACGTTGCGGCCGGTGCCGCCGAGCACGATCGCCCGGCCGCCGGTCATGTACTCGAAGGCGTGGTCGCCGACGCCCTCGCAGACCAGCTGCGCACCGGAGTTGCGGACGGCGAAGCGCTCGCCGACCTGGCCGCGCAGGAAGATCTCACCGCTGGTCGCGCCGTAGCCGATCACGTTGCCCGCGATGACCTGGTCCTCGGCGCGGAACGCCGAGGACGGGTCGGGGCGGACCACGATCCGGCCACCGGAGAGGCCCTTGCCGACGTAGTCGTTGGCGTCACCGACCATGTCCAACGCGATGCCGGCGGGCAGGAACGCGCCCAGCGACTGGCCGGCCGACCCCTCCAGCTCGACGTGGATGGTGTCCTCCGGCAGGCCGTCGCCGCCGAAGCGGCGGGACACCTCCGCGCCGAGCAGGGTGCCGACGGTGCGGTTGACGTTGCGCACCGGCAGCTGCAACCGGACCGGGCGGGCGTCCTCCAACGCCGCCTCGGCGAGCTGGATCAGCGTGCGGTCCAGCGCCTGGTCGAGGCCGTGGTCCTGCTCGCGGACCTTCCGGCGCACCGGCGAGTACGGGGTCCGCGGCTCGGCGAACACCGGCTCCAGGTCCAGGCCCCGGGACTTCCAGTGCTGCACGGCGTTGTCGCGCCGCAGCGCCGAGACCTGGCCGATGGCCTCGTCCAGCGTCCGGAAACCCAGCTGCGCCAGGTGTTCCCGCACTTCCTGGGCGATGAACTCGAAGAAGTTCACCACGTGCTCGACCTGACCGGTGAACCTCTTGCGCAGGTCGGGGTTCTGGGTCGCGACACCGACCGGGCAGGTGTCGAGGTGGCAGACGCGCATCATGATGCAGCCCTCGACGACCAGCGGTGCGGTGGCGAAGCCGTACTCCTCGGCGCCGAGCAGCGCGGCGACCACGACGTCGCGGCCGGTCTTGAAACCGCCGTCGCACTGCACCGTGATCCGGTCGCGCAGGCCGTTGAGCAGCAGCGTCTGCTGCGTCTCGGCGAGCCCGACCTCCCACGGCGTGCCGGCGTGCTTGAGCGAGGTCAGCGGCGCGGCACCGGTGCCGCCGTCGTGGCCGGAGATCAGCACCACGTCGGCGTGCGCCTTGGACACACCCGCCGCGACCGTGCCGACGCCGACCTCGCTGACCAGCTTGACGTGCACGCGGGCCTGCTCGTTGGCGTTCTTGAGGTCGTGGATCAGCTGCGCCAGGTCCTCGATCGAGTAGATGTCGTGGTGCGGCGGCGGCGAGATCAGCCCGACGCCCGGCGTGGAGTGCCGCGTCTTGGCGATCCACGGGTACACCTTGTGCGCGGGCAGCTGACCGCCCTCGCCGGGCTTGGCGCCCTGGGCCATCTTGATCTGGATATCGCTGGCGTTGACCAGGTATTCGCTGGTCACGCCGAAGCGACCGGAAGCGACCTGCTTGACCGCCGAGCGCCGCTCGGAGTCGTAGAGCCGGTCGACGTCCTCGCCGCCCTCACCGGAGTTGGACTTGCCGCCGATGCGGTTCATCGCGATCGCCAGCACCTCGTGGGCCTCGGCGGAGATCGCGCCGTAGCTCATCGCACCGGTGGAGAACCGCTTCATGATCGCTGAGGCGGGCTCGACCTCGTCGATGTCGATCGGGTCGCGCCCGCTGTCGAACTCGAACAGCCCGCGCAGGGTGCCGCCCTCGGCCGCCAGCCGGTCGCACTCCGCGGTGTACTCGCGGAACTTGTCGTACCGGCCGGTCTTGGTCGAGTGCTGCAGCAGGAACACCGTTTCCGGCGTGAACAGGTGCAGTTCGCCCTCGCGGCGGTAGGAGTAGTCGCCGCCGGTCTCCAGCTTGCGGTGCACGCGCTCGGTCGGGTTGTCCGGGTAGGCGCGGCGGTGCCGCTGCGCGACCTCCTCGGCCAGCTCGTCGAGTCCGACGCCGCCGAGCTTGGAGGTGGTGCCCAGGAAGTAGGACTCCACCACCTCCTGCGACAGGCCGACGGCCTCGAAGACCTGCGCTGCCGTGTAGGCGCCGACGGTCGAGATGCCCATCTTGGACATCACCTTCAGCACGCCCTTGACCAGCGCCTGCACGTAGTTGCGGAGGGCGACCTTGGAGCGCACCCCGGAGATCTGGCCGGTCGAGATCATGTCCTCGATGGCCTCGAACGCCAGGTACGGGTTGACCGCCGCCGCGCCGTAGCCCAGCAAGGCGGCCACGTGGTGCACCTCGCGCGCGTCACCGGACTCCACGACCAGCGCGACGCGCAGCCGCTCCTTGGTCTGGATCAGGTACTGGTGCACCGCCGAGGTCAGCAGCAGCGACGGGATCGGCGCCCACTGGTGGTCGGAGTCCCGGTCGGAGAGCACCAGCACGCGCGCACCGGCGGCGATCGCCTCGGACGCCTCGGCGCGGACCCGCTCGATGGCGTCCGCCAGCGCCGCACCGCCACCGCCCACTTCGTACAGACCGGACAGCACCGCCGAGGAGAACCCCGGCAGGTCGCCGTCGTCGTTGATGTGGATGAGCTTGGCCAGCTCGTCGTTGTCGATGACCGGGTTGGGCAGCACGATGTGCCTGCAGGACGCCGACGACGGGCTCAGCAGGCTCTGCTCCGGGCCCATGATCCGCGCCACCGAGGTCACGATCTCCTCGCGGATCGCGTCCAGCGGCGGGTTCGTGACCTGCGCGAACTGCTGCACGAAGTAGTCGTAGAGCATCCGCGAGCGCTGAGACAGCGGAGCGGGCGGGGTGTCGGCGCCCATCGACCCGAGCGGCTCAGCGCCGTTGGTGGCCATCGGCGCGAGCAGCAGCGCCAGCTCCTCCTCGGTGTAGCCGAAGGACAGCTGGCGGCGCACCACCGACTCGTGGGTGCTGACCACGTGCTCGCGGTCGGCGAGCTCGTCGAGGTTGAGCAGACCGGCGTGCAGCCACTCGTCGTAGGCGTGCTCGGAGGCGAGCTCGGCCTTGAACTCCTCGTCGTCGACGATGCGGCCCTGCTCGGTGTCGATCAGGAACATCCGGCCCGGCTGCAAGCGGCCCTTGGCGACCACCTCGGACGGGTCGACGCCCAGGACACCGGCCTCGCTGGCCAGCACCACGCGGTCGTCGGCGGTCCGCCACCAGCGCGCCGGACGCAGGCCGTTGCGGTCGAGCACCGCGCCGACCAGCGAACCGTCGGTGAAGGTGACGCACGCCGGGCCGTCCCACGGCTCCATCAGGCTCGCGTGGAACTGGTAGAACGCCTTGCGCTTGGGGTCCATCTCAGCGTGGTTCTCCCACGCCTCCGGGATCATCATCAGCACCGCGTGCGGCAGCGACCGACCGCCCAGGTGCAGCAGCTCCAGGACCTCGTCGAAGGACGCCGAGTCGGAGGCGTCGTCGGAGCAGATCGGGTACAGGCGCGACAGCTCGCCCGGGATCAGGTCGGAGGCCAGCAGCGCCTCGCGGGCCCGCATCCGGTTGCGGTTGCCGCGGATGGTGTTGATCTCGCCGTTGTGCGCCACGTAGCGGAACGGGTGCGCCAGCGGCCACGACGGGAACGTGTTCGTGGAGAACCGGCTGTGCACCAGCGCGATGGCGCTGGCCAGCCGCTCGTCGGACAGGTCCGGGAAGAACCCGGGCAGCTGCTGGGTGGTGAGCATGCCCTTGTAGACGAACGTGCGCGCCGACAACGACGGGAAGTACAGCTCCAGGCCCCGCCGCGCGGCCTCGCGCTCGGCGCGCTTGCGCAGGCCGAACGCCAGCCGGTCCAGCTGCAGGCCGGACTCGCCGCCGTTGCCGGCGACCATCAGGGTCGCGAAGTGCGGCATGCAGTCGCGGGCGGTGGTGCCCACGTCCGCGCTGTCCGGGGTGGTGGGCACCTCGCGCCAGCCCAGGACCGTCAGGTCCTCCTCGGCCGCGATCTCCTCCACCAGCACCACGACGCGCTCGCGCTGCTCGGCGTCGGCCGGCAGGAAGCCCAGACCGGCCGCGTAGCGGCTCTCGCCGTTCTCGGCGGGCTCGGGCAGGGGCACGCCCGCCGTGGCGCGCAGGAGCTCGTCAGGCAGCTGGAGCAGGATGCCCGCGCCGTCGCCGCTGGTGGGCTCGGCGCCCGCGGCACCGCGGTGCTCCAGGTTCGCCAGGGCGGTCAGAGCGTCCGCGACGATTCCATGCGAACGCCGACCTCGAACGTCGGCGACCATGGCGACGCCGCAGGAATCCTGCTCCGCAGCCGGGTCGTACAGGCCCTGGGCCGCTGGGATCGCAGAGAAGACCACTGCGCAGACCTCCCTCGTCATGCTCGTGCTTGAAAGTCGGCGGTCGGCCATTGACCTGACTTCTTCGACTTCTGGGCACGGGACGGCACTGGCCCGCAGCTGGAATGCACCGGTTCTGCCGTTGAAGATTTCGGGAGCGAGATTTCGGGCGCGATCGCCCGCTCGCTGTAACCGGAGCGTTGAGCAGACTTTAACAGCCAGGATACCCGGAAGCAGCAACTTGAAAGTGATGCTGAACATCTTGTTGTAACGCCCGTCGCTGGTTACACGACCAGGACTCGGCTGCTCAGGACCGGCGCGGTCACGTCACGACCGGAACGCGGCCTGAACACATCACACAGCCCGTCGGCGGCTCGCCCGAGCGAACCGCACGCCGGCGGACACGGTCCGTCGTCGAATCTACCCGCAGCGTCGCCGCCTGGGTAGCGCTCGCCCTCCGGCAGGTTCCCCGAGCGATCTTTGCTGATATCTTTCCAGCTCAGGGCACCCACCGCGGTGGGTGTTCGTTTCGCCAGCTCCGACCCGAGGGAAGACATGACCGGGTTCCGCCGTCTCGCCGCCCTGATGATGGCCGCATTCGCCCTGTTCACCATGGTCACGGCGTGCGCGACCCGCCAGCACTCCCCGGTGCCGGTGGTGCCCGACGATCCCGCGTCGTCCTTCCCGGCGAAGGTCTCGCTGCCCGGCGGCCAGCCGGTGACCCTGCTCCAGCAGCCCAAGCGGATCGTCTCGCTGTCGCCGTCGGCGACCGAGACCCTCTTCGCGCTCGGCGCGGGCGACCAGGTCATCGCCGTCGACCAGCACTCCACGTACCCGGAGAACGCGCCGCGCACCGAGCTGTCCGGCTTCACCGCCGACGCCGCCGCCGTGGCGAGCAAGAACCCGGACCTGGTCATCGCCCCGGACAACGCCACCCAGCTCGCCGAAGGCCTGAAGGTGGTCGACGTGCCGGTGCTGCTGACGCCCGCGGCCGCCAGCCTCGACGACGCCTACCAGCAGATCCAGGCGATCGGCCGCGCCACCGGGCACGGCAACCAGGCGAACGCGATGGTGCAGAAGATGCGCACCGACATCGCCGACATCGTGGCCTCCACGCCCAAGCCCCCGCAGCCGATGAGCTACTTCCACGAGGTCAGCCCCGACCTCTACACGGCGACCTCGCAGAGCTTCGTGGGCAACGTGTACTCGCTGTTCGGGATGGTCAACATCGCCGACCCGGCCGGTGGACCGTTCCCGCAGCTGTCGCAGGAGCACGTCGTGCAGGCCAACCCGAACCTGATCTTCGCCGCCGACACCAAGTGCTGCGGCGTCAACGCCGCCGCGATCGCCGCGCGTCCCGGCTGGCACACCATCGACGCCGTCCAGCGCAACCAGGTCGTGGAGCTCGACGACGACCTGGCCGGCCGCTGGGGACCGCGCGTGGTGGAGCTGGTGCGCTCCATCAGCCAAGCGGTGGGCAAGGCCCAGCAGGGTTGATCTCGCCGACCCGACTCCGCCCGTGGCATCTCGTCGTCGGCGTGTTGGTGCTGGTGGGGAGCGTGTTGCTGTCGGTGCTGGTCGGTGCCGCGGAACTCGGACGGGATCGGGTGCTGGCCGAGATCGTCGCGCAGCTGACCGGCGGGGTCTCCCCGCTGTCCGAGCGCGAGGCGGCGATCCTGTGGGATCTGCGGGTCCCCCGCACCGTCCTCGGCGTGCTCGTCGGCGCCGCGCTCGCGGTGTCCGGTGCCGCGTTCCAGGGCGTGTTCCGCAACCCCCTCGCCGACCCCTACCTGCTGGGCTCGGCCGCCGGGGCGGGCCTGGCCGTCACCCTGGTGATCACCACCGCGGCGCAGTCCGGGCTGTCGATCCCCGTGCAGGCGGCGGCGTTCGCCGGAGCGCTGGGCGGGGTCGGGCTGACCTGGCTGGTCGGGCGGTCGGCGGGCCCCGACACGACGACGCTGGTGCTGGCCGGCGTGGCGGTGGGCGCCTTCCTCACAGCCGGGCAGACGTTCCTGCAGCAGCTGCGGGTGGAGTCGTTGCAGCAGGTCTACTTGTGGATCCTCGGGCGGTTGAGCACCACCGGCTGGCGCGAGGTGCTCATCGTGCTGCCGCACCTGGTGGTCTCGGCCGTCGTGCTGTGCCTGTGCGCGCGGCTGCTGGACGTGCTGGGAACCGGTGACGAGGAAGCCACGTCGCTGGGCGTGCACCCGGGACGGGTGCGACTCCTGGTGCTGATCGCGGCATCGCTGGCCACCGCCGCCGCGGTGTCGGTGGCGGGGCTGATCGGGTTCGTCGGACTGGCGGTGCCGCACCTGGTGCGGCTGGCCCTCGGCGGCGGGTTCCGGATCATCGTGCCGATGTCGCTGCTGTTCGGCGGGGTGTTCCTGGTGCTCGCCGACGTGCTCGCGCGGACCCTGCTGGCGCCCGCGGAGATCCCGATCGGCGTGATCACCGCGTTCACCGGCGCCCCGTTCTTCGCCGTGCTGCTGCACCGGAGGCGGGCGTGAGCCGGCTGGAGATCCGCGACCTCGCGGCCGGATACCGCCGCCGCCCGGTCGTTTCCGGGGTGTCGAGCACTGTGGACACCGGCGGCTGGCTGAGCATCATCGGACCCAACGGCGCGGGCAAGTCCACGCTGCTCAAGGCCGTCGCCGGGTTGCTCTGCCACACCGGGGACGTGCTGGTCGACGGCCGGCGGACGGCGTCGCTGCGCCGCCGCGAGCGCGCTCGCACCCTCGCCTACGCGCCGCAGATCCCGCAGCTGCCGCTGGGGCTCACGGTCACCGACTACGTCCTGCTCGGACGCACTCCCCACCTCGGCCCGCTGGGGCGCGAAGGCCGCAGCGACCTCGACGTCGTCGACGAACTCCTCGCCCGCCTGGACCTGAGCCACCTGGCCGGACGCTCGCTGCACACCCTCTCCGGCGGCGAGCGGCAGCGCACGGTCCTCGCCCGCGCCCTGGCTCAACGAGCCGGAGTCCTGCTGCTCGACGAACCCACCACCGGTCTGGACATCGGCCACGCCCAGTCCCTCCTGGACCTCGTCGACGACCTCCGGACCGAGCTGGGCACCACGGTCATCACCACGCTCCACGACCTCACCCTCGCCGCGCAGTACGCCGACGAACTCCTGCTGCTGTCCAACGGAACCCCCGCAGCCCACGGCACCCCGGCCGAGGTCCTCACCCCCGAAACCCTCAACACCCACTACGCGGCCAGGACCACCGTCCTCCACACGCCCAACGGCACCCCCGTCATCACCCCCACCCGCCTCGATCGACCGGATTTCAGTGGGAATCCGACCCCCGATTTCCACTGAGATCTTGGGGCGGACTTCCACTGAAATCCGGTTCGGGGTGTGAAGAAGCCGAGGCCGCGGCTCCGGAGTGGAGTCGCGGCCTCGGCTAGGTCGTTCTGCGCTGGGCGTCAGGACTGGGTCTTGGCGTCCTTGGTGTCCGTCTCGGACTTCGTGGCCTCGTCGTCCTGCTTCGAGGTGGTGGCCGGTTCCTCGTCGGTTTCCTTCAACGCGTCCTCGTCGGTGTCGGAACCCTTCGACTCGGTCTCGTCGGCGTTCTCGGACGTGTCCTCGTCGCCGTTGGAGCGCTTCGGTTCGGGATCGTCGCCGTCGGCGGTGCGGTCCCGGGATTCCTCGTCGGAGTCCTCGGTCTTGTCGTCGGAGCCCTCGGCGGTTCCGTCCGACTGGGAGGCCGTGGTGGAGGGGATGTCCTCCGGGTAGGGCTTGCCCGCCAGCAGGGCCGGGTCTTCGCGCTTGCCCCGGACGACGAGCAGGTAGATGAGCGCGCCGAGGAAGACCACGAGCGAGGTGAAGACGTTGATGCGGATGCCCAGGATGTGGGTGGCCTCGTCGCTGCGCATCATCTCGATCCACACGCGACCGGCCGTGTAGCCGGCGACGTAGAGCGCGAACACGCGGCCGTGGCCCATCCGGAACTTGCGATCGGCCCACAGCACCAGCAGGAAGACGCCGACGTTCCACAGCAGCTCGTACAGGAACGTCGGGTGGACCACGGTGATCGGCGTCGGGTCGACCGCCACGCCCGCGATCGGGTCGGCGAGACCGGTGTCCGGGTCGATGCGCCGGTAGATCTCCAGGCCCCACGGCACGTTCGTCGGACCGCCGTAGAGCTCCTGGTTGAACCAGTTGCCCAACCGGCCGACGGCCTGCGCCAGCACCAGACCGGGTGCGACGGTGTCGGCGAAGGCGGGCAGCGGCACGCCTCGCTGGCGGCAGCCGATCCAGGCGCCCACGGCACCGAGCGCGACCGCGCCCCAGATGCCCAGGCCGCCCTCCCAGACCTTCAACGCGTCCAGCGGGTTCCGGTCCGGGCCGAAGTACTTGTACCAGTCGGTGGCCACGTGGTACAGCCGCCCGCCGATGAGCCCGAACGGCACCGCCCACACGGCGACGTCGACGACCGTGCCCTCGCGACCGCCGCGGGCGATCCAGCGACGGCTGCTGATCCACACCGCGAGCACGATGCCGGCGATGATGCACAGCGCGTACGCGCGCAGCGGGATCGGTCCGATGTACCAAACCCCCTGCGGAGGGCTCGGAATGTTGGCCAGGAGCGGACTAGCCGAAGCGGCAACCGTGGCATTCACGACGCTTACGGTATCGGGCGCCCCACCACAGGTGAGCACCCCCCGTGCAGCATCACGGCAGGACAACGAACCCGTGACCCGTTGGCGAAGAACGTTTCGGAGCCTGGCGGCGCGGGTGGCGGCGGTGCGGGCCGAACCCCACCTCCGCCGGAACGACAGCTCAGCCTTCGCGCACGCCCGATGCGAGGTCCGCGGCCAAGGCGCGGACGCCCTCCGGGCCGTCCTGCTCCGCCCTGGTCACGAACGCCGAACCGACGATCACTCCGTCGGCGAAGCGCGCCACCTCGGCCGCCTGCTCGCGGGAGCGCACGCCCAGGCCGACGCCGATCGGCAGGTCGGTGTGCGCGCGGGTGCGCTCCACCAGGCCGGACGCGGCCGAGCCGACGGAGTCGCGAGCACCGGTCACGCCCATCACGGACGTGGCGTAGACGAAACCGCTGCTGGCCTTGGCGGTCAGCGCGAGCCGCTCCTCGGTGGACGACGGCGCGACCAGGAAGATCCGGTCCAGCCCGTGCTCGTCGGTGGCGGCGATCCAGTCCTCTCCCTCGTCGGGGATGAGGTCCGGGGTGATCACGCCGAGCCCGCCCGCCGACTTGAGGTCGCGGGCGAAGGCGTCCACGCCGTAGCGGTGCACGGGGTTCCAGTAGGTCATGACCACCGCGTTACCACCGGCCTCGGCGATGGTGGAGACGATGTCGAACACCTGCCGGACGCGGAAACCGGCGCGCAGCGAGGTCTCGCTGGCGGCCTGGATGGTCGGTCCGTCCATCACCGGGTCGGAGAACGGCAGCCCGACCTCGACGAGGTCGCAACCGCCGTCGATCATCGCCTCGAACAGCTTCTTGCTGTCCTCGACGGTGGGGTAACCGGCGGGCAGATACCCGATCAGAGCCGCGCGGGACTCGTCGCGGCACGCCTGGAAAACCTCACGCAGGCTCATCACGCCTCCTCGTCGACGAGCCCGAAGTACTTCGCCGCAGTGTCCATGTCCTTGTCGCCCCGGCCCGAGAGGCTGACCACGATGAGCCCGTCCGGTCCCAGCTCCTGGCCGAGCTTGATCGCCCCGGCCAGGGCGTGCGCGGACTCGATCGCCGGGATGATGCCCTCGGTGCGCGACAGCAGCTGGAACGCCTGCATCGCCTCGTCGTCGGTCACCGAGCGGTACTCCGCCCGGCCGGTGTCCTTGAGGTAGGAGTGCTCCGGGCCGACGCCCGGGTAGTCCAGCCCCGCGGAGATCGAGTAGGCCTCGATGACCTGCCCGTCCTCGTCCTGCAGCAGGTAGGAGCGGGCGCCGTGCAGCGTGCCCGGGGTGCCCTCGCCGAGGGTCACGCCGTGCTCGCCGGACTCGATGCCGTGACCGGCGGGCTCGTAGCCGACCAGCCGCACGTCGGCGTCGTCGATGAAGCCGTGGAAGATGCCGATCGCGTTCGAACCACCGCCGACGCAGGCCACGACCGCGTCGGGCAGCCGACCGGCCATCGCCAGCGTCTGCTCGCGGGCCTCGTCGCCGATGACGCGGTGGAAGTTGCGCACCATCATCGGGAACGGGTGCGCCCCGGCGGCGGTGCCCAGCAGGTAGTGCGTGTGGTCGACGTTGGCGACCCAGTCGCGCAGCGCCTCGTTGATGGCGTCCTTGAGCGTCGCCGAACCGTTGGCCACCGGGATGACCTCGGCGCCCAGCAGCCGCATCCGGGCGACGTTGAGGGCCTGGCGCTCGGTGTCGACCTTGCCCATGTAGACCACGCACTCCAGGCCCAGCAGCGCGCAGGCGGTCGCGGTGGCCACGCCGTGCTGACCGGCACCGGTCTCGGCGATGACGCGGCGCTTGCCCATCCGCTTGACCAGCAGCGCCTGCCCCAGCACGTTGTTGATCTTGTGCGAGCCGGTGTGGTTGAGGTCCTCGCGCTTGAGCAGCACGCGGGCGCCGCCCGCGTGCTCGGAGAAGCGCTTGGCCTCGGTCAGCAGCGACGGGCGACCGGCGTAGTTGCGCAGCAGGTCGTCGAGCTCGGCGAGGAACTCCGGGTCCTGCTGGGCCTTGGCGTACTCGGCGGCGAGCTCGTCCTGAGCCGCGATGAGCGCCTCCGGCATGAACCGGCCGCCGTACTCGCCGAAGTGCCCGCGCCCGTCCGGATCGTGCCCCTCGGGCACGGGCGTGCCCTGGCGGTGGGCGCGCGCGGCGTCAGCCCCGACGGTCATTGCCTTACCTCCTGTGCTTCGCACGCCGCGCCGTCCAGCCTCAGCGGCTCGGACGCGGACATGCCGGGTGCGACCCGGCCGTCACCAGCTGGTTGACCGCCGATTTCGGGTTGTCGCTGGTCACCAGGCCCTCGCCGACCAGAACGGCGTCGGCGCCCGAACCCGCGTAGGCCATCAGGTCGCTGGGGCCGCGCACGCCGGACTCGGCGACCTTGAGGATGTCCTGCGGCAGCCCTGGAGCGATCCGGCCGAACACGTCGCGGTCGACTTCGAGGGTATGCAGGTTGCGCGCGTTGATGCCAATGATTTTCGCCCCGGCCTCCAACGCGCGGTCGGACTCCTCGGCGGTGTGCACCTCCACCAGCGCGGCCATGCCCAGCGACTCCACCCGATCGAGCAGGGCCTCCAGGACGTTCTGCTCCAGGGCGGCCACGATCAGCAGCACCATGTCTGCGCCGTGCGCGCGGGCCTCGTGCACCTGGTACGGGCTGACCACGAAGTCCTTGCGCAGGACCGGCGTGGCCGGAACCCGCTTGCGCACCGCGTCCAGGTCGGCCAGCGAACCGCCGAAGCGGCGCTGCTCGGTGAGCACGCTGATCACGCGTGCACCCGCGTCGGCGTAGTCGGCGGCGAGATCGGCCGGTTCGGCGATCTCGGCCAGCTCGCCCTTGGACGGGCTGCGCCGCTTGACCTCGGCGATGACGCCCACGCCCTGCGATTTGAGCGCGGCCAGCACGTCGTGCGGCGGCGTCGCCGCCGCGGACAGCTGCTTGATCTCGTCGAACGGAATCGCCGATTCGCGCACCGCGAGATCCTCGCGAACGCCTTCGATGATGTCTTCCAGAACGGTCACGCGAACACCTCGCCGGCTGTGCCCCGAACACTCACCCGCAATGCCCAGACCCTGCTGAATGCGCGGTTGAACTCATTGCGCTCGATCACGACACTCCCCTTCCCGCCGTGCCGTCGCATGGCCGATGCTAAACCTCACCGACCGACCCCCTTACCAAGGGGTGGGCCGGGAGTCCCAGCGCAGCAAGGACCTTTGGCCCTGTCGCGAAGGGGACGCACCGGCTCCGGACGACGTCGAACAGCAGTTTTGGCAACCCTGGAGATCTTTCAGCGATCGTCTTCGTCCGTGGGATCGCGACCGGCGTCCAGTTCGTTCCACAGCCGCCTGTCCGGATCCTGGGATTTCTGCTCCTTCGCGGCCCCCGGCGCCGAGTAGCGCGCGCCCATCGCCGGCATCCGGCCGGCACGCGCGATCACCAGCACGCCCGCGATCACCAGCAGCAACGCACCCAGCGCCATGAGCACCGGCCCGATCGGCGAGCTGGAGAGCTCACCGATCGGCGCGCTTCCCGGCGGGACGTCACCGCCGGCGTGGGTGAACCAGCCGCCGCTGAAGGCCCCGAAGGACCGCCAGACCAGCAGCGCACCGGCCAGCGCGATCAGCACGCCGACCAGGCGGCGCAGCAGCCCGCCGGTGGCGAGCACCGCGGCGACGGCGGCCAGCGCCGCCAACGCCATCGGGCCCAGTTCCGGGCGGAGCACCGCACCGGTCATGCCGCTGGTCGTCTCGGTGCCCATCGGCGTGCGGAAGCGCTGGCTCAGCCAGGTCAGGCCCGAGGCTCCCCACAGCGCACCGGCGCCCGCGAGCACCAGCAGCAGCACCGACCACAGCAACCCCTTCGAAGGCGGCCGAGGCTCAGACGCGCTGGTCAACGGCCGCCTCCCGGTCGCTCGGCGCCGCCAGCGTCTCGGCCGTGGCCACGGCGTTGAGCACCGCCCGGGCCTTGTTCAGGCACTCCTGGTCCTCGGCGACCGGGTCCGAGTCGGCGACGATGCCGCCGCCGGCCTGCACGTAGGCGCGGCCGTCGCGGATCAGCGCGGTGCGGATCGCGATCGCGGTGTCGGCGTCCCCGGCGAAGTCGAGGTAGCCGACCACACCGCCGTACTGGGCGCGGCGCGTCGGCTCCAGCTCCTCGATCAGTTCCAGCGCGCGCGGCTTCGGCGCGCCCGACAGCGTCCCGGCCGGGAAGCAGGCGGTGATCGCGTCGAACGCCGTCTTGTCGTCGGCCAGCTGACCGATGACCGTGGAGACG
Source organism: Saccharopolyspora karakumensis (assembly GCF_004349225.1). Classification (NCBI taxonomy): domain Bacteria; kingdom Bacillati; phylum Actinomycetota; class Actinomycetes; order Pseudonocardiales; family Pseudonocardiaceae; genus Saccharopolyspora; species Saccharopolyspora karakumensis. The sequence goes on along the minus strand of NZ_SMLA01000069.1, from coordinate 8,719 downwards.
ATGTGCATGACGTGGCTGTAGCGCTCGATGCGGAAGAAGTCGACCACCCGCACCGACCCCGGCTTGCAGACCCGGCCCAGGTCGTTGCGGCCCAGGTCGACCAGCATCAGGTGCTCGGCGCGCTCCTTCTCGTCGCTGAGCAGGTCCTTCTCCAGCAGCGCGTCCTCGTCCTCGTCGGCGCCGCGCCAGCGGGTGCCGGCGATCGGGTGCGTGGTGGCCTGCCCGTCGTGCACGGTGACCAGCGACTCCGGGCTGGAACCGACGATGTCGAAGGGCGTGCCGCCGTCGGGGTCGTCCAGCCGCAGCAGGTACATGTACGGGCTCGGGTTGGTGGTGCGCAGCACCCGGTAGACGTCCAGCGCGTCGGCCTGGGTGTCCATCTCGAAGCGCTGCGAGACGACCACCTGGAACGCCTCGCCCGCGCGGATGGCCTCCTTGGCCTTCTCCACCGCCGCGTGGTGCTCCTCGGGAGCCCGCTTGCGCTGGAAGTCCGGCTTCGGGCGGGAGAACGTCGCCACCGTGGGAGCCGCCGGGGTCTGCAGCCGCTCGGTCATCTCGTCGAGCCTGCGCACCGCGTCGTCGTAGGCCGCGTCCACCCGCTCCGGGCTGTCGTCCCAGTTCACCGCGTTGGCGATCAGCGTGATCGTGCCCTCGTGGTGGTCCAGCGCCGCCAGGTCGGTGGCCAGCAGCATCACCATCTCGGGGATCTGCAGGTCGTCCTCGGTCAGCTCGGGCAGCCGCTCCAGCCTGCGCACGGCGTCGTATCCCATGTAGCCGACCATGCCGCCGGTCAGCGGCGGCAGGCCGGGAAGCGGATCGGTGTGCAGCAGGCGGACGGTCTCGCGCAGCGCCTGCAGCGGGTCGCCGCTGCCGGGCAGGCCGACCGGCGGGGTCCCGGTCCAGTGCGCCTCACCGTCGCGGACGGTCAGGGCGGCGGCGCTGCTGGCTCCGATGAACGACCATCGCGACCAGGATCGACCGTTCTCGGCGGACTCGAAGAGGAAGGTGCCGGGGCGGTTCCCGGCGAGCTTGCGGTAGACCCCGAGCGGGGTCTCGTCGTCCGCGAGCAATCGCCGCACCACCGGGATCACCCTGCGGTCCGCCGCGAGGGTTCGGAACTCCTCGCGTCCTGGGCTGATACTGCCGATCTCACCATCGCCGACCATGGGTGTCATTGTGCCGCGCACCCGTCGGGCCCGGTGCGGGACCTCCGCTTTGCCTCGCCGGTGCCGGTGCCGCCAGGATGGGTGGGTGAGCACGACCGAACCGAAGCGGCGGGGCCGCAGGCCCAACGGCGCCGACACGAAGGCGGCGCTGCTGACCGCCGCGCGCGAGGTGTTCGCCGAGCAGGGTTACGAGGCGTCCACCGTGCGCGCTATCGCGGGCAGCGCCGGAGTCGATCCGGCCATGGTCAAGCACTGGTTCGGCGGCAAGGAGGGGTTGTTCACCGCAGCGGTGCAGATCCCGATCAACCCGGCCGAGATCGTCAAGCAGGTCCTCGACGGCCCCCGGGAGGAGATCGGCGAACGGATCATACGCCGGTTCGTCACCTCGTGGGACACCGTGGGAGGCGGGCAGTTCGCGGCGCTCATGCGCAGCGTCGCGGGCAACGAGCAGGCCGTCACCATGCTCCGCGAGTTCGTGCAGAACGTGCTGTTCAACCGCCTGGTCAAGGTCCTGGACGTCGACAACCCGGAGCTGCGGGTGGCGTTGTGCGGCTCCCAGCTCGTCGGCCTGGGCATGGCCCGCTACGTGGTCCGCATCGAGCCCCTGGCCTCCGCCAACGCCGACACGGTCGCGGCCACCATCGGCCCCAACCTCCAGCACTACCTCACCGGAGACCTGGGAACGACGAACGCCACCTGAAGCCACCGATCAAACGCAAGCGGCGCAGCCGCGAGCCGTGACAACCACCCTCGCGACCGGCACCGCCGCGGGTTCTGACACGTCTTCTGGCGAGGACAGCCGTTGCGCCGTGCTGGACATACATCAGCAACGGATCCCGCAGCCAGAAGGCGTGTCAGGTTCCGCCACCCGCACCGCCACGCAGAACGCTCAGGATTCGACAGGCAGCAGGACGTCGGCGTCGAAGCAGGTGTGCTCGCCGGTGTGACAGGCCGCGCCCTCCTGGTCGACGACCAGCAGCAGGGTGTCGCCGTCGCAGTCGAGGCGGACCTCGTGGACGTGCTGGGTGTGCCCGGACGTCTCGCCCTTGACCCAGTAGGTGCCGCGGCTGCGGGAGAAGTACGTGGCGCGGCGGGTGGTGAGGGTGCGGTGCAGGGCCTCGTCGTCCATCCACGCCATCATCAGCACCTCGCCGGTGCCGCGCTGCTGCGCGATGGCCGCGACGAGCCCGTCGGCGTTGCGCTTGAGCCGCTCGGCGATCGTCGGGTCGAGCTCGCTCATCGGACCGTGATCCCTTCCGCCCGCATCGCGTCCTTGACCTCGCCGATGCGCAGTTCTCCGAAGTGGAAGACGCTGGCGGCCAGCACCGCGTCCGCTCCGGCGTGCACGGCGGGAGCGAAGTGCTCGACCGCACCGGCGCCGCCGCTGGCGATCAGCGGCACGTCGACGACCTCGCGCACCGCGCGGATCATCTCCAGGTCGAAACCGGCCTTGGTGCCGTCGGCGTCCATCGAGTTCAGCAGGATCTCGCCGACGCCCAGCTGCTCGCCCTTCGCGGCCCACTCGACGGCGCAGATGCCGGTGCCCCGGCGTCCGCCGTGCGTGGTGACCTCGAAGCCCGACGGCGTGGGCTGCCCGCCCTCGGGAACCCGGCGGGCGTCGACCGACAGCACGACGCACTGCGCGCCGAACCGCTTCGACGACTCGTTGAGCAGCTCGGGCCGCGCGATCGCCGCGGTGTTCAAGCTGACCTTGTCGGCACCGGCGCGCAGCAGCCGGTTGATGTCCTCGGTGCTGCGCACGCCGCCACCGACGGTCAGCGGGATGAACACCTGCTCGGCGGTGCGCCGGACCACGTCGAAGGTCGTCTCGCGGTCCGAGGAGGACGCGGTGACGTCGAGGAAGGTCAGCTCGTCGGCGTGCTCGGCGTCGTAGGCGTTCGCGAGCTCGACCGGGTCACCGGCATCGCGGAGATCGGTGAAGTTGACTCCCTTGACGACCCGTCCCTGGTCCACGTCCAGGCACGGGATGACACGCACCGCAACACCCATGCGTCCAGCCTACGGCGGCGGCCCGGGGACGTCGTCGTGGCCCCGACCACGCATGATCGGGACCACGACGACCGATCGTCACCAGGGTGCGGTGGGAGTTCCCGCCGAGCTCGCCCCCGCGGGCACCTCCGGCTGGACCGCCGGGCAGTGGGCACCTTCCGGCGGCAGCACGCCGTCGATCAGGTAGGCGTGGGTGGCCTCCAGCGTGCACCGGCTGCGGTCGTAGACGCCGTGACCCCAGCCGTCGTAGGTGAGCAGCGTCGCCTGCTCGATGTGGGAGTCCACAGTGGTCGCCCAGTTGTACCCCGTGGCCGGGTCGTGCAGGGCGTTGAGGATGAGAACCGGTGCGTCCGTGCGGATCTGCGGAACGTGCTGCGGGTTCTGCACCGGAGCCCGCCAGCCGAGGCAGGACGGGGCGACCAGACCGCCCACGCCGGCGCGCACGTGCGGAGCCGCCTGCTGCTGCCGCCGGAACAGTTCGGCGTAGTGCTGGGCGGAATCGACCTCGATGCGGTGGTCGTTGCAGAACGCCGCCGCCGGGTTCGGGACCGGCTCCTGCTGCGCGGGGGAGATCGGCGCGCTGTCGCGCAAGGCGTCGAGCTCGGTGGCCAGCGCGTGCCAGTCCGGCCCGTAGAAGCCGCCGACGGCTCCGCGGGAGAGCTCGACCGGCGTCATCGGCCCGGTACCGCCCGGCTTCTGCAGCTCACCGGCCTCGGCCCGCTCGTAGAGCTCGTCGTAGACCGCGCCGACGTCCTCGCCGTGCAGCGCGCACGCGGTGTCCCGGTCGCACCACTGCGCGAACTCGCGGAACGAGTCCTCCGCGGCCTCGGCCTGGGTGAGCAGGAAACCGGCGGTGTCCTGGCTGTGGTCGAAGACGCTGTCGAGCACCAGCGAGCGGACGCGCTCGGGGGAACTGCTCGGCGTACATCTGACCGGTCAGCGTCCCGTAGGAGATGCCGTAGAGGTTCAGCCGCTGCTCGCCGAGAGCCGCGCGGAACGCGTCGATGTCGCGGGCGACGCTCGCGGTGTCCACGTGGTCGACGATCGCGCCGCTGCGCGCCCGGCAGTCGTCGGAGGCGCGGCGGTTGTGGTCGAGCAGCCGCTGGAAGTGCTCGGGCCCGTCCGGGAGCGGGTCCGGCGCCTGGTCGATCAGCGCGGGATCGCACCGCAGCGGGTGGCTGGCGCCGAACCCGCGCGGGTCGAAGCTGACCACGTCGAAGCGTGCGGCCAGGTCGGGCTCGAAGGGGTTGGCGGCGATCAGCGGACCCACTCCGGTGCCGCCCGGTCCGCCGGGCATGTGGACCAGCGTGCCGATGCGGTGCGCCGGATCGGTCGCGGGACGCCGCACCACGGCGATGTCGATCTGCTCGCCCTGCGGGTTCGCCCAGTCCAGCGGGACCTGCACGGTCGAGCACTCGACCTCGGCGTTCTGCGCGCAGGGCTGCCAGTCCAGGGCGGGTTCGGCGTGGGCCGGTGCGGCCGCGCCCGCGGTCACCCCGACGGCCAGCAACGCCCCCAGCATTCGTCGCATCGAGTTCCTCCAGTGGTGGTCGGATCCGTGCTTCGGATTACGACCACCACCGTGGTGATCTCACGCGACGAAGTCGATCAGGGAATTCCCGGAGATGGCCCGGGATTTCAGCGAACGGCCGCCAGCGCCTCTTCGAGGGTGAAGTTCTGGGCGTAGAGCGCCTTGCCGACGATCGAGCCCTCCAGACCGGCCGAAGCGAGCTTCGACAGCGCGACGAGGTCGTCGACGCTGGACACGCCACCGGAGGCGATCACCGGGGCGCCGGTGCGGGAGCAGACCTCGCGCAGCAGCTCGGTGTTCGGGCCCTGCAGGGTGCCGTCCTTGCTGACGTCGGTGACGACGTAGCGGCGGCAGCCGGCGGCGTCGAGGCGGGCCAGCACCTCCCACAGGTCGCCGCCGTCCTTGGTCCAGCCGCGCGCGGCCAGGCGGTGGCCCTGCTCGGTGATGCGCACGTCCAGCCCGACGGCCACGCGGTCGCCGCACTCGGCCACGACGCGGTCGGCCCACTCCGGGTTCTCCAGCGCGGCGGTGCCGAGGTTGACGCGCGCGCAGCCGGTGGCCAGCGCGGCTTCCAGGGAGGCGTCGTCGCGGATGCCGCCGGAGAGCTCGACCTGCACGTCCAGCTTCCCGGTGACCTCGGCCAGCAGCTCGCGGTTGCTGCCGCGGCCGAACGCGGCGTCGAGGTCGACCAGATGGACCCACTCCGCACCCGCGCGCTGCCAGGTCAGCGCGGCCTCCAGCGGATCACCGTAGGAGGTTTCGGTACCGGCGGCGCCCTGCACGAGGCGGACGGCCTGCCCATCGGCAACGTCAACAGCGGGAAGCAGAGTGAAGCTCACGCCCACAACCCTAATGACGCCGGGCCGGGCCCGAGCACCCGGCCACCACCTGCGCCTGCCCCGAACGGACGACGAATGTCGAACTTCGCGCGCAGTTCGACTCCCGGAGTTCGGAGTCGAATCTCGCGCGGAATTCGAATGAAGCGACGTTTCCGCAGGTCAGCGGCGGGAGCGCTCGCTGCGGACGATGGCCAGCAGCGGGACCGCGAGCACCAGAACGCTCAGCGCGATCACCACGAGCAGCGGCACCCCGGCCTGGACCAGGTACGGGCCGCCGACGGTCGAGGCCATGCCGACCGCGAGCACCAGCGCCACCACGCGCACCGTGTTCGGGCCCATCAGCCCGTGCCGGCGGGTCACAGGGCTTCCAGCCAATTGCGCAGCAGCCGGGCACCGGCGTCGCCGGACTTCTCCGGGTGGAACTGGGTGGCCATCAGAGCTCCGTTCTCGACGGCGGCCACGAACGGCTCGCCGTGTTCGGCCCAGGTCACCTGGGGGGTGGCGATCGTGTCGGAGCTCTCCAGCTCCCACTTGCGGACCGCGAAGGAGTGCACGAAGTAGAAGCGCGTGTCGGCGTCCAGACCGGCGAACAGCACGCTGTCGCTCGGCGCCTGGACGGTGTTCCAGCCCATGTGGGGAAGCACGTCGGCGTGCAAGCGCTCGACGGTGCCGGGCCACTGGCCGCAGCCGTCGGCCTGCACGCCGTGCTCCACGCCCTGCCCGAACAGCACCTGCATGCCCACGCAAATGCCCAGCACCGGTCGGCCACCGGAGAGCCGCTGGTCGATGATCTTGTCGCCGCCGACCTCCAGCAGCCCTTCCATGCAGGCCGCGAACGCGCCGACGCCCGGGACCACCAAGCCCTGCGCCTCGACGGCGGCACGATGGTCGGCGGTCACCTCGACGTCGGCGCCCGCGCGCTGGAGAGCGCGTTCGGCGGAGCGGAGGTTGCCTGATCCGTAGTCCAAGATGACGACTCGTGCCACGGGTTCAGGCTACCGGCCTCACGCGACCCGTTTCCCGACCCCGTGCAGGAAGTGCGCCACCTCGCCCGCGATGCCGGTCGGGCCGAGCCCGTGCGCGGCCTCGTGCTCGTCCGCGGTGCCGTAGGCGCGCAGCTCCCGGTCCCGGCGCACCCCCAGCGACAGCACCCGGTGCGGGGTGTCGGCCAGCGCCGCGGCGACCTCGTGGGTGGAGGTGCCGCGCAGGTAGGGCTCGACCAGCACGACGTCCGGGCTCGCGGCGCGGACGGCGGCGCGCAGCCCGTCGCCGTCGAAGGGCCGGATGGTGGCGGTGTAGAGGACGGTGACGTCCATCGCGGCGGTGGCCGCCAGCACCGGTGCGAGCATCGGACCCACGGCCAGCACCACGCCGTCGCGGCCGTGCCGCACCGGGTGCCAGCCGGGCCCGGTCACCAGCGGTTCGGCATTGGCCCGGTCGGAGAGCCGCAGGTAGACGGGGCCGTCGTGGTCGAACTCGCGGCGCAGCAGGGCGTCGACCTCGTCGGGGTGGCCGGGCACGTGCGCGGTCCAGCCGGGCAGCGTGTCGATCAGCGCGACGTCACCGGGAGCCATGTGGGTGCGCCCGGCCGTCGGGTAGTCGTAGGAGGCGCCGGTGCTGACCGCGATCGCCCCGACGCCCTGGTGGCCGAGGTCGAGCTTGAGCTGCTCGAAGGGCCGTTCCACGACGAACGGCGTGATCGAGTGCAGCACCGGCCGCATCCCCGCCAGGGCCAGTCCCCCGGCGACGCCGACCATCGCCTGCTCCCGGATGCCGACGTTGAACACCCGGTCGGCGTGCCGGTCGAGGGCGAAGCGGTCGGCGGAGATCTCCGCCAGCACCAGCGCGACCCTCGGGTCGGCGTCCATGGCTTCGGTGGTGGTGCGCACGAACTGCTCGCGCATGCTCATCGGTTCCCTCCTCGGGGTTCGACCTCGGCGACCACCGCGAGCGGGCGGTCGGTGAAGGTGGCGCTCAGCGCCTGGTGGAGCGCGGTGTGGTCGCGGCCGTCGACCACGCGGGTCGCCCAGCCCTCGCGCGCGAAGCGGTCGGCGATGCCGCCGGGCCAGCCGGTGCTGGACGAGCGGTTGTCGATCACCACGGTGGTCAGCCGGCCCAGTCCCCAGCGCCCCGCGACCTGGATGGCCTCGTGGTTGCTGCCCTCGTCGAGCTCGGCGTCACCGACGAGCACGACCACGCGCGGCCGGTCGAGCCCCCGCGCGCGCAGCCCCAGCGTCACGCCGAGGGCGAGCGGGAGCCCGTGCCCGAGCGAGCCGCTGCCGATCTCCACGCCGGGCGCCAGCATCCGGTCGGGGTGGAAGCCCAGCCGCGAGTCGAACTCGCCGAAGCGGTCGAGTTCGCTCGGGTCCAGGAAGCCCTTGGCGGCCAGGACCGCGTAGTAGGCCATCGGCCCGTGCCCCTTGGACAGCAGGAACCGGTCGCGCTGCGGGTCGTCGACGCGGTCCGGGCCGACCGACAGGACCTGGTCGTAGAGCACCCACAGCACGTCGAGGGTCGAGGTGGCGGCGGAGTCGTGCTTCTCGTCGCCGGTCATCCTGGTCATCAGCGGACGCAGGTCCGCGTACTGGTAGTCCGTCTTGATCGCCATGCGCCCCAGGATGGGACTTCGAGTTAAGTCGAAGTCAAGCGCGGAATACCTCCACCAATCTGGAGGTTTTGGGCTAACCTGGCCAGCGTGACGAAACTACCCGCCCTGCTGACCATCGGGGAGGTCGCGCACCGCAGCGGAGTCGCCCAGACCGCGCTGCGCTTCTACGAGGAACGCGGCCTGATCAGCTCCACGCGCACCACCGGGAACCAGCGCCGCTACCAGCGGGCCGTGCTGCGCCGGCTGGCGTTCATCCGCGCCGCGCAACGGGTCGGCCTCAGCCTGGAGCAGATCTCCGAGGCCCTCGCCACGCTCCCCGACGACCACGCGCCCACCAAGACCGACTGGGCCCGGCTCTCCCGCCGCTGGCGCGACGAGCTCGACGCCCGCATCGACGGCCTGCAACGCCTGCGGGACAACCTCACCGGCTGCATCGGCTGCGGCTGCCTCTCGCTGCGCACCTGCATCCTCAACAACCCCGACGACCGCCAAGCCGAGAACGGCCCGGGAGCTCCCCTCCTCCGCCCCAGATCCGACCAGTCGGGATGACCCCCGCACCCCGCAC
>NZ_SMLA01000068.1:0-29973 GCF_004349225.1 Saccharopolyspora karakumensis | reverse complement strand
CCACCCGCCCGCTCACGTCCTCCGCCGACACCGCGGTCGACCGGTCAGACATGACGCCCCCGCCGGGCCCAGTAGGGCTCCCGCAGCGCGCGCTTGAGGATCTTCCCGGTCGGCGCTTTCGGCAACTCGTCGACGAAGTCCACGGAACGCGGCTTCTGATAACCGGCCAGGTGCCGGCGCGCCTGCTCGATGATGTCCTGCTCGGTCACGTCGCTGCCGGGCTTGGCCACCACGACCGCCTTGACCGACTCACCCCACTCGTCGTCCGGTACTCCGATGACGGCGCATTCGAGCACGGCGGGGTGCTGGGCGACGGCCTCCTCGACCTGGACGCTGAAGATGTTCTCACCGCCCGAGATGATCATGTCTTTCGCGCGGTCGACGATGAAGACGTAGCGGTCCTCGTCCCAGGTGGCGACGTCCCCGGTCCACATCCACCCGTTGCGCAGCGTCTGCGCCGTGAGGTCGGGACGGTTCCAGTAGCCGAGCATGTTCGCCTCGGACCGAACGATGATCTCGCCCGGTGTCCGCCCGTCCTGCGGTACGTCGCGTCCGTCGTCGTCGACGACGCGCACGGAGGTGCCGAACCCCTCGCGGCCGCAGGAGCGCAGCCGCTCCGGCCGGTTTCCCGCGAGAGCGCTCACGTGGTCCTCCTGGGAGAGGAAGCACATCGTCGAGCCCTCGGTCTGCCCGTAGCCCTGGATCAGGGTGCAGGGGAACGAGTCCAGGGACTGGCGGACGATGCTCGACGGCATCGGACCACCGCCGTACTGAATGTTGCGCAGGCTCGACAGGTCGTACCGACCGAAGCCCTCGACGGCCATCATCCAGTTCAGCATCGTGGTGATGCCCAGGAACGCCGACACCCGTTCTGCCTCGATGACCTCGAGCGCCTGCTTCGGTTCGAAGTTCACCAGCACCAACGGGCATCCGTGCTTGAGGTAGTTCATCGCCAGCACGACCGGGATGTGGTACATCTGGCCGGTCAGCATGTACACGTCGGTAGGCACGACGCGCTCGGCGACGGTCTGGTTGAGCATCCCGGCCGCAGCGCTGCGGTGGGAGTGCAGGGCGCCCTTGGACTGCCCGGTGGTCCCACCGGTGTAGAGGATGAAGAACGGATCGTCGTCGCCCACCTTCGACGACCAGTCGGGCTCGTCGTCCGAAGCGGCGTCCATCAGCCGTTCCAGGCTGCCATCGCCGTCGGCGCCGAACTCCAGCCAGTGCGGGATGTCGACGTGCCGCTGGAGCTCCGCGACCACGCCCGCCCACTCGGTCGAGCTGATGACCGCGCTGGGACGCGCGTCCCCGACGATGGCCACCAGCTCCGGGCTCGCCAGCCGCCAGTTCAGCGGCTGCAGCACCAGTCCCGCCCGGCCTGCGGCGAAGTACAGCGCCTGGTACTCGGCGCAGTTGCGCGAGAGCACCGCGACGCGGTCACCCGGCTTCAGCCCCAGAGCGACGAGGCCGTTGGCCAGCCGCCGCACCATCGAGTCCAGTTCCCACCAGGTGAGCCGGCGGTCGTTCGGGACGTCGAACACGGCGTGCTGACCGGGGCACAACGCGGCCCACTTGGCAGGTATGAGTCCCTGGTTCACGCTTCCGCTCCTCGTCGCATCAGTAAACACCTCAGTACGGGAGATCGAGCTGGACGTGGCGCTTGCTGAACCGCCACGCACCGCCGTCGTGCACGAGCCGGTCCTCGTACCGCGCGGTCGACAGAACGGTCAGCTTCGCGCCGTCGACGGAGATGAGCGTCAGGTAGGACTCGACGGACACCGCGGCCGCGTCGGCCGAGCGAATCACCGCGTTGGTGACGATGTGACGCCGCTGGTCAGTCTGCGAGGCCAGGGCATCCCGCATGAGCTTCACGATCGCGTCCCGGCCTTCGAACGGTCCGACGAGATCGCCGTCCTGGACGCGAAGGCTCATCACGGCGTCCTGCGTGAAGCAGTCTGCCATCGTGGTCATGTCGTTCTCGTCGTAGGCGATCGCGTACTTGTTGAGCACGTCCTCGATCGCTCCGCGGTCCGAAGGACCGGCGTCCGCCACCGGACCGGCCGCCATGGGCGCCGGCGTCACCGTCCCACCGAGCGCCTCGACCAGCGGGATCGGGTCGAAGTACTCGGCGAACCGGACGATCTTGTCGTCCCGTACGGTCACCCGCGCGACGTAGTTGTTGCGATAGGCCGCACCCGTCGCCTTGAACGACGAGTCCGACCGGTACTCGGCGACGTACTCCCCGTCCTCCTCCAGAGCCCAGATCCGATAGTCGGAGAAGTTCAGCGGCGTCGCCATCTGCGGGAGCGCCTGGTAGAAGTCGTCGATCGCGACCTGGCCCTCGATCGTGCGCGGGATGCCGTCCGGGGCGTACGGGATGTCCAGCCTGCCGTCGACGTGGAACAGCGGTGCGATGTCGTCGACGGCGAGCGAACCAACAGCGTCCAAGTAGGACTTGATCAGCGCTTTTCCTCTGTCCGAGCTGCTCATGCGTCGAATCCGTCCAGTTCGGGCGGGATCAGGGCAGAGATGACCCGCGATGCGATGCGCCAGCCGTCCGGCGTCGCGACATAGCCGTCCTCGTTGAGAGCCACGGCCTTGAACCTCGCTCCGCTGTTCGTCTGCCCCTCGGAGAACACGTAGTTGGTCCCGTGCGCGCGATCACTCGAGTCGAACTCGATCACGTGGTTGGTGATGACGTGGAACTGGCTGGCGATCGCTTCCGCGTCGCGCTCGAAGAACGCCCGGATCTGCTCGTGCCCTTCGAAGCGCTCCAAACCGACAGCGGTGGCGTCCCAGACGGCGTCCTCGGTGAACGCGGACAGGGCCTCCTCCGGATCGAACCTGTCCAGACCGCGCGCATAACGATGCGTCGCCTGGATGATCTGCAGTTCGGCGGCCGTCGTGGCAGGAATCTGCGTGCTGGTCATGTGATCCGTTTCCGGACTGGCGAGTCCTGGCGGAAGTGGCGGTCTTCGGTGCTGGGCGACGCCGAGGCGGAGCGATTCTTCGAGAGCGGTTGGCCGAAGTCGTGCGAAGCGACCATCGGCGCGAGCCCAGCCGCGCACTGCGGCCTCAGTCGTAGACGATCACGCCGCGAATGTTCTTCCCCTCCCGGAGGTCCTGGAACGCGGTGTTGATGTCCTCCAGGGAGTAGGTGCGCGTCACGAGTTCGTCCAGCTTGAGCTCGCCCCTGCGGTAGAGGTCGGCGATGAGCGGGATGTCGTTGCGCGAGTTGGTGCTTCCGTACAGCGTTCCCTGGAGCCGCTTGCCGGACATGGCGAAGGTGAACAGGTCGATCTCCACGTTCCGCTGGTGCACGGGTGCCGCTGCGGTCAGGACCACCGTGCCGCCGCGTCGGGTCATCGCCTGCGCCGGTTCGAGGAGTGAGCCGTGCGCGACGCCCACCGTGATCAGGACCCGGTCGGCGCCCTGCCCGTTGGTCATCTCCGAGACCAGCTCCGCGGCCTGCTCGGCGGTTTCCGCCGTGTGCGTCGCTCCGAACTCGGGGGCCCGTTGGCGTTTGTACGCCACGGGGTCCACGGCGATGATGTTCTTGGCACCCCGATGACGAGCACCCTGCACGGCGTTCATGCCGACGCCGCCGACTCCGAAGATCACCACGGTGTCGCCGAGTTGCATGTCGGCGGCGTACGCCGAGGAGCCCCAGCCGGTCGGCACGCCGCACCCGATGAGCGCCGCCTTCTCCAGCGGGATGTCCTTGTCGATCTTCACCAGGGCGTCCACCGGGACAGTCACGTACGGCGCGAACGTTCCCAGGTAGGACATCGCTCCGACGCCCTTGCCCCTGGCGTGGATGCGATGGGTGCCGTCGGGTGAGGTGCCACCCAGCACGCCCGCGCCGAGAGCGCACATGTTCGAGCGTCCGCTGACGCACATGGTGCACCGGCCGCACGAAGGCAGGAACGAGCACACCACGTGGTCACCCACCTCGAGCCCTTCCGCGCCGGGCCCGATTTCGGTCACCACACCGGCCCCCTCGTGCCCGCCGAGGATCGGCGCCCAGGGCAGCGGGATGTCGCCGGTGTCCAGGTGGTCGTCGCTGTGGCAGATGCCGGAGGCTGCCAGCGTGACCGTGGCCTCCCGCGCCTTCGGCGGGTCGAGTTCGATCTCCTCCACCGACCAGCCCGAGCCGGTTCCCGGCTCCCACAGGAGCGCGCCTTGGGTCTTCATGTCTTCTCCTCGTGTGAAGGGATGAGCAACGCCCGCGCGTGAGCGCGAGCGAAAGTAGCGGGATCTCAGCTGATCGGCTCGGGCAGGATGAAGGTGTGATGGACGTCGGTCTCGCGCCGGGCGAGCAGCCACCTGCCCGATGTCCGCCGGAACTCGTCCCGGTAGGTGGCGGCCGTCTGGGTCCAGTCGCCGTCCGGTCCCTGGGCGAAGGCGTGGAGATCGACCACTGCGGTCGCTGCTTCGCCGTCCACGTCGATCAACGCGTTGCTCGACCAGTGGTGCGTGGCGCCGAACTGGCCCCACATCGCCTCGGCCGCTTGGCGGATTTCGTCGCGGCCGGTCACCTGATGCCCAGGACCGGCGGACCAGACCGCGTCCGGCGTCCAGATCGCGGCGAAACCGCTCGCGTCGCGCTTGTCGAAGGTGTGGAAGTACCGGTGCACCACGCGCCGGATGGCTTCGACGGCCTCGATCCGGTCGATGCGCGCAGTGATGTCCGCCGTGGCTGGTTCGGTTGCCGTCATCCTCGGTCACCCCGCTTTCTTCCTGGCCGGCCGGGATCTGCCCGGCGCTTCGGTGCTCGGGCGCGCTGGTGCCCGAGCACCGCGGAAGGCTCACGAGCGCTGCAGCGCGAATCCTTCGTAGCCGTTGGCGGCGACTTCGTCGCACTTCTCGCGGTAGGGCCCCACGCCGCCGATGTAGGGCATGAAGACGCGCGGTTTGCCAGGCACGTTCGCACCCATGTACCAGGAGTCCGTCTTGGTGAACAGCGTCGCCTCACCGCACTCCTGCACGTGGTCCGACCACTGCTTCTCGGCGGATTCGGTCGGTTCCACCACGCTGAGCTCCTGCTGCGACATGTGCGACAGCAGGTCCGTGATCCAGTCCACGTGCTGCTCGATCGACACGATCATGTTGCTCAGCACCGAAGGACTGCCCGGTCCGGTGATGGTGAACAGGTTGGGGAACCCTGTCGTGGTCAGCCCGAGGTACGTGCTGGGGCCCTCGACCCATTTGTCCCGCAGGGAGAGCCCGTCCCTTCCCACGACGTCGATGGACAGCAGAGCGCCGGTCATCGCGTCGAAACCGGTCGCGAAGACGATGCTGTCGAACTCGTACTCCCGCTCGGTGGTGCGCACGCCCTTCTCGGTGATCTCCACGAGCGGGGTCACCCGCAGGTCTACCAGGTCGACGTCCTCGCGGTTGAACGTCTCGTAGTAGCCCGTGTCCAAGCACGGCCGCTTGGTCCCGAAGGCGTACCCCTTGGGGCAGAGGATCTCCGCCTTCTCCGGGTCGCGCACCATTTCCCGGATCTTCTCGCGCACGAACTCGGCCGCGGTGTCGTTCGCCTGCTGGTCGACCAGCAGGTCCGTGTACGCTTGCAGGACACCGGTGAGGTTGCCCCGGTTCCACCGCTCCGTGTACTTGGCCTGGCGTTCGTCGTCATCGACCTCGAGAGCCGACTGGGTGGGCGGTTCGACCGCGATGCCGAAACCCGACATCCGCCCCTCTTCCCGGATCTGCGGATACGCGGACTTGATCCGGGCTACCAGCTCATGGTCGATGGGGCCGTTGAAGGTCGGGAGGCTGAAGTTGGCGGTGCGCTGGAAGACGGTGAGGTGATCGGCGCGCTCGGCCAGGATCGGGATGGCTTGAATTCCCGACGACCCGGTGCCGATCACCGCGACCCGCTGACCGCTGAAGTCCACGCGCTCCTCGGGCCAGTGCGAGGTGTGGTACCAGTTTCCGGTGTAGTTCTCGATCCCGGGGATCTCGGGCAACTTCGGCTTGGACAGGCACCCCACCGCCATGACGCAGTACCGCGCGGAGACCTCATCGCCCTGGTCGGTGCGCACGGTCCAGCGGGACGACTCCTCGTCGAAGCGGGCCTCGGTGACCTTGGTGTTCAGCACGATGTCCGTGCGCAGATCGTGCCGATCGGCGACGTGGCTGATGTAGGCGTGGATCTCGGGCTGGCTGGGGTACTTCTCGGTCCACTCCCACTCCTGCTCGAGCTCCCGGTCGAAGGAGTACGAGTAGTGCATGCTCTCGACATCGCAGCGAGCCCCCGGGTACTTGTTCCAGTACCAAGTTCCCCCCACGTCGCCACCGGCCTCGACGACCTTGGCGCTCATCCCGAGCCGGCGGAGCTTGTAGAGCATGTACAGACCGGAGAAACCGGCACCGACCACCACAGCGTCGAGTTGTGCGGGAATGTTCCTCGTGTCGTTCATAAGAACCCGTCCTCGCAGAATTTCGGTTCATCCGTTGGGATTTGTCGGGGCCGTCATTCGGGCGCAACCGGGTGAGCGCTCCACCCGCGGCGGATGGACGCTGCGAATTTCTCTGCTGCGCTTGTCAGGTGGTCAGCTGATCGCGCGGAGGCGCTCGTCGATCTCCTCCACCACGTAGCTGATTCCCCGTTCGCTGCCGGGCAACAGGTTCACCATGGTGAAGAAGCCGTGCATCTGGCCCGCGAATTGCTGGTAGGAAACGCGAACGCCGGCGCTCTCGAGCGTCTTCGCGTAAGCCTGGCCCTCGTCGCGGAGCACGTCGTGCTCGGCGGTCAGGACCACCGCGGGCGGAAGCCCGGTCAGATCGACGGCACGCGCCGGGGAGGCGTCCGGGTGCTCCCGCGCTTCCGCGGGGGCGTAGTGGTTCCAGAACCAGATCATGCTGTCCCGGCTGAGCATGAGCTGGTTCTCCGGGTCGGTGTAGGACGCGGTGTCGAAATCGCAGTCCGCCACCGGGTACACCAGCACCTGCTGGGCGAGCGGGAGCTCGCTGTCGCGCGCCTTCCGGCTCATGATGGCCGCCAGGTTCCCGCCGGCGCTGTCTCCCGCCACGATCAGCGGCACCCGTTTTCCGCAGACCTCCTCGACGTTGCGGTCGACCCAGACCAGCGCGTCCCAGGCGTCCTCGACGGCGGCCGGGTACGGGTGTTCCGGTGCCAGCCGGTAGTCGACCAGCGCCACGGCGCAGTCCGTGCGGACGGCGAGCTGCCTGCCCAGCGTTTCGAACTCGTCGATCGCGCCGATCACCCAACCGCCGCCGTGGTAGTACACGATCGTTCCACGGGGCTCGTCGTGGGGAACCAGGATCCGCACCGGGATGTCGCGACCCTCAGCGGGAACCTGGATCAGTTCGCTCCGGGCGACTTCAGGGCCCTCGCCGAACATGTCCTTGAGCATGGCTGTCATACCGCGCGCCTGCTCCGGTTCCATCTCGTGCAGCGGAGGCAGTCCCGTCTCGGCCATCTGGGCGAGGAATCCGGATGTTGCTTCATCAAGAGCCATGTCGGACCTCTCTTGCGTGCAAGAAGGGGAATTCTGCGAGTGCTTTCGACGTCGGGTCTCCGACGAAGTCAGCTGTACTGGATCAACTTCGTTTCGAGGTAGGCGGAAAGGCCTTCGACGTTGCCCTCGCGCCCGAGTCCGGATTGCTTGTAGCCACCGAAGGGCTGCACCACGCACATGCCCCACGTGTTGACCGAGATCTGCCCCGTCCGCACGCGGCGCGCGACCTGCTCCGCCAAGGCGGTGTCCGATGCGTACACCGCCCCGGAGAGCCCGTAGTCGGAGTCGTTGGCGATGGCGACGGCTTCGTCGACGCTGTCGAACGGGATGACGCAGATGACCGGGCCGAAGATCTCCTCGCGTGCGATGCGCATGTCGTTGCGGACATCGGCGAAAACGGTCGGCTGGACGTAGTAGCCGCGGTCGATCCCTGCGGGACGGCCACCGCCGGTGACCAGACTCGCCCCTTCCTCGACGCCGATGCGGATGTAGTTCTCCACCCGGTCCCGCTGGCGCTCAGCGGCGAGGGGACCCAGCACCGTGCCCTCGGCCTCGGGGGCGCCGACCGGAAGGCCTTCCAGCATCGGCACCATCGCGTCGAGCAGTTCCTGCTGCCGTTCGCGCGGCACCAGGATCCGGGTGAGCGCGGCGCAGACCTGGCCGGAGTGCCCGATCCCGGCCGGGACGAGGGTGGGCAGCACCTCGTCCAGCGGGATGTCGTCAGCGATGATGCCGGCCGACTTCCCACCCAGTTCCAGCGTCACCCGGGCGACCCGTTGGCCGCACAGGCTCATGATCCGCTTGCCCGCGGCGGTGCTGCCGGTGAAGGCGACCTTGTCCACGTCGGGATGACTCACCAGGTGCTCGCCGACCTCCCGGCCGGCGGGCAGCACGCTGACGACCCCCTCGGGCAGGCCCGCGGCCTCCAGGGCCTCGGCGAGCATCATGACGCTGACCGGCCCTTCGGGCGCGGGTTTGAGCACCACCGCGCATCCGGCCGCCAGGGCCGGGCCGATCTTCAGCGACGCGGTGGCCACCGGCCCGTTCCACGGGATGATCGTGGCGACGACACCGACCGGTTCCCGGACGAGCCTGCCACGTCCCTCGGCCCACTCACGCTCCTCCTCGAACACAGCGCGCTCGTGCAGAGTGGACACGTCGCCCCACATTTTCAGGGCGTTCTGGTGGAACGCTTCGCTCACCGCGGCCGGAGCTCCGATCTCCGCGGTGAAGGCCCCGGCCATGTCGGCGAACCGCTTCTCGACCTCTTCGCCCACGCGAGCGAGGACCTCACCGCGCTCGGCCGGGGTCATGCGCGGCCAGGGCCCCTCGTCGAACGCCTTCCGCGCGGCGGCCACGGCCGCGTCGACGTCCGCCTCACGCGCCTCGGGGACGGTCGCGACGACCTCTTCGGTGCTGGGCGAGACGACTTCGATGACGCGGTCACTGGACGGTGTCACCCAACGCCCGCCGATGAACAGCTTCGAGTAGCTCTTGAGCGGAGTAGGGGCGGCCACGGTTGTGGACATGTGTTCTCTCCTGGTGGTCTCGCTCAAAGGACTGCGACGCGACGGCTCCTGCTGTTGCGGTGAGCCGGTCGGCCGGCCGTTCACCGACCGTGAAGGCGGTCAGGCTCGTCAACGCGGTGGTCGCGGGCATCAGCACCGGCACATCGACGATCGGCGGGTTCTCGGCTCCGCTCGCGTTCGGGTGCTGGTCCACGACGACCGCGGGGGCTTCGGCACGGCCGGAGCGGCAGGTGCCCGCGGCGCGGGGCTCGACGTCGTCAGCCACTGTGTCCGACATCTGCCTCACTCCTGCTCTCCACGTTGAAAACAGCTGGCACACGGGCTATGACCGGATGCGCGAGCCGTGTGCGACTCACCTCGGCGTGACGGCCAACACAGCCACCTTGGCCCGCGATATACCCGAAGTCAATACCGTTCATTATATTCATAGTAATTGTTTTTGAGGACGCGCGCGTTCCGCTCACGCACCACCGCGTACCTCCTCACCAGGCGGGCGCCACCCCGAAGATCAGGCGAGCACGGCGCCGGCTCGACGGCCTTGACAGCTCGTTAATTCAATATAATGATCTGCAAGAATTTAGGGAGTGTGGATGGAGACAGCGTCTAGACCGGCGGCCCTGGTGACCGGAGCCGCCTCCGGAATGGGCCGCACCACGGCGTGGGCGTTCGCGTCCGCCGGTTACCGGGTCGTGCTGGCCGACATCAACGCCGACGCCGGCGGCGAAGCGGCGGACGAGATCACCTCACGAGGCTTCGAGGCGCACTTCGTGCGTGCCGACGTCACCAAGTCGGACGAGGTGGAGAACATGGTCGCCGCCGCGACCGACCGCTACGGGCGGCTCGACTGCGCGGTGAACAACGCGGCGTGCCCGCCCGACCGCGAGCGCATCGTCGACGCCGACGTCGAATCCTTCCGCGAGGTCGTGGAGATCAACCTGACCTCGGTGCTGGTGTGCCTGAAGTACGAGCTCGCGCAGATGCTCGGCCGCGGAGGCCCGGGAGCGATCGTCAACATCGGGTCGATCCGCTCCTTCCGAGCCGGTGCCGGATCCCCGGCCTACACCGCCGCGAAGCACGCGATCATCGGGCTGACCCGGACCGCCGCCCTGGAGTGCTCCGGGACCGGGGTGCGGGTCAACGCGGTCTGCCCCGGGGCCATCGACACCCCGATGCTTCGGCAGTCCCGATCCACCCGTGCCGAGGGCGCGGTGGCGGCACACCTGGGCACGCTCGGGCGTCTCGGGACTCCCGACGAGGTCGCGCAGGCCAGCCTGTGGCTGTGCTCGTCCGCGTCATCGCTGGTCACAGGTCAAGCGCTGGTGGCCGATGGCGGTTACCTCATCCAGTGAAAGGGCAGAGCCATGATCATCGACGCGCACACGCACGTCTGGCCCGACGCGATCGCCGAGCGGGCGCTGACCGCCAACCGCCTGCCGGGATTGCAGGCGGTCGGCAACGGCAAAGCGAGCTCGCTGGCGGCCGAGATGGAGGCCAAGGGCGTCGACCACAGCCTCGCGCTCGGGGTCGCCGGTGCGGCGAAGAACGTGGACCGCACCAACGAGTTCATCGCCTCGCTCAACGGCGAGACCTTCACCCCGTTCGGCACCGTGCACGTCGACCTCCCCGTCGAGGAGAACCTGGCGAGCCTGCGCCGCCACGGCCTGCGTGGCGTGAAGGTGCACCCGCTGTTCCAGAACTACGGGCTCATGCACGAGCGGCTGTGGGAGCTGTTCGAGGCGTTCGGAAACGAGATCGGCGTGATCGTGCACGTCGGCGCGGGAGGCAGCGGAGCGGTCAACGAGCTGAGCACGCCGCGCATGCTGCGCGAGATCGTGCGCGCCTTCCCGCAGCTGCGGCTGGTGGCCTGCCACTTCGGCGGTTACCACATGTTGGCCGAAGCCGAGCAGGAACTGCGCGGGCTGGACGTCGTGCTCGAGACCTCGTGGCCACCCGCCCTCAGCGAGGTCGATCCCACGACCGTGCGGCGGCTGATCACCCAGCACGGGACCGAGCGGATCGTGTTCGGCTCGGACTGGCCCATGACCGACCCCGCGAAGGAGATCGCGGCCATCCGCGCGCTGAACCTCGGCGACGACGCGGAGTCCGCCGTGCTGGGCGGCAATCTCGCTCGCGTTCTCCGGCTCGACGTGTAGACGCCGGGCCCGGTCGAGGGGAGCTCGTCGCGATCGGTACATCCGGCAGCGGCGGGCTCCTGCCGCACTCGCTCAACCGGTGACGCCGGCGCGGCCCCGGATCGGCCGGCCGCCTAGCGCCAGTCGACTACCTCGTTCATGAGCTGCGGCTCGCGCTTGGCGACGGTCTTGGCGTACTCGCTCATGTGCTCGCGCATGAGCTGTTCGGCCACCTCGGGCTCACCGGAGATGATCGCATCGGCGACGTCGGCGTGGACCCGGCGCACCGGGTCGCGGCGGCGAGCGACGTACACACCGGACGCGCGCTCGGTGAACAGGTCCTTCAACGCCCGTGCGAAGAGGCTCAGCAAGCCGTTGCCGGACATCGACAACACCTTCGCGTGAAAGTCGTTGCTCGCCGTGAGCCAGTCCTCATCGGTCTTCGCGGCGAAGCCGCGCTCGACGATCTCGCGCAGTTCCTCGCCGTCGGCGGGATCGTGCCGTTCCGCGGCGAGCCGGGCGACGAGCGGCTCGATGATGAGCCTGGCCTCGACCAGCTCGCTGAACTCGATGCCCTGCACCTGGAAGAAGAGCGTGGCCATCCGGCCGAACTCGCGGCTGTCCACTTCCGACACGACAGGTCCGCCGCCGGGGCCCGGCTTCATGCGGATGAGTCCGTGCACCTCCAGGACGCGCAGCGCCTCCCGCAGAGAGGCCCGCGCCACTTGGAAGCGCTGGAGCATCACGCTCTCGGATTCCAGCATGTCGCCTGGCGAGAGCTTGCGTTGCGCGATGTCTCGCACGATTTCACGCGCGATGATGGAAGACACCTTCTCGCCACGGCGCTCCCACGCTACGCTGACCGATTCACTCATAATGGTTCGCAGCATACCGGCCGGAGGGCGAGGAGTTCACATCACGGTCCACGTGTCCGCTCCGCTCATGTGGGCCCGGAACTCGGCGTCGCTGCCGGCCTCACCGCTCTGGGCGCTTCGCAGGCGTTCGCGCACGAGGTCGTCGTAGACCGGGCGGGACACGCTGCGCAGCACGCCGGTCACCACGTGTTCGAGGTCCTGACTCGACACGCGGCTGAGCGCGTACGCGTATTCCGGGTCATCGCTGACCGCATCGTGCGCGAGGAGTTCGTGCGGCTCGACCTCGGCCGTGGGCCGCACGCGCAGCCCGAAGCCGTCGGGGACCACGCAACGCTCACCGTCGGCACCGAAGACGATGGGCTCGCCGTGGACGAGCGGGATCAGCCGGTTCGGCGCCTCGTCCTTCGCGCGGAGCAGGTCGAACGAACCGTCGTTGAAAATGGGACAATCTTGCAGGACCTCCACCAGCGCCGTCCCCCGGTGCGCGGCCGCCTGGCGCAGCACGTCGGCCAGTCCTCTGCGGTCCGAGTCCAACGCCCGGGCCACGAAGGACGCTTCCGCTCCCAGCGCCAGCGACAGGGGGCTCAGCGGGGTCTCGAGGGAGCCCGCCGGAGTGCTCTTGGTGATCTTGCCGGACTCGGAGGTCGGCGAGTACTGGCCCTTGGTCAGCCCGTAGATCCGGTTGTTGAACAACAGGATCTTCAGGTTCACGTTGCGGCGCAGCGCGTGGATCAGGTGGTTTCCGCCGATCGACAACGCGTCGCCGTCACCGGTGACCACCCACACGGACAGATCGGGCCGCGAGATCGACAACCCGGTCGCGATCGCCGGCGCACGTCCGTGGATCGAGTGCATCCCGTAGGTTTCGAGGTAGTACGGGAAACGCGACGAACAGCCGATACCGGACACGAAAACGATGTTCTCGCGCCTCAACCCGAGTTCGGGCAGCAGTCCGCGAACCGTGGCGAGGATCGGGTAGTCACCGCAGCCGGGACACCACCGCACCTCCGATGCGGAGGTGAAGTCCTTCGCCGTGAGTCCCAGGTCGATAGCGGCCGCAGTGGTCACTTCGCGGTGTCCTCTCCTCGCGCGACGGCGACCGCCGCGGCCATCTTCTTCCGCTCGGTGGCGGCCATCGTGCCGGCTTCGACCTCGAGCAGGACTTCTTCCAGCTCCTCGGCGAGGAACGCTTGCCCGGCGACCTTCGTCACCGGCTGCGCGTCGACGAGGTAGCGAGCACGCAAGATCATCGACAGCTGCCCGAGGTTCATCTCCGGCACGACCACGCGCTCGTAGCTCCGCAACACCTCACCGAGATTCGCGGGCAGCGGGTTCAGGTGGCGCAGATGCGCTTGAGCGATCGGCACGCCCCGATCCCGCACCCGGCGGCACGCCGCGCCGATCGGCCCGTACGAGCTCCCCCAGCCCACGACGAGCGTGCGGGCACGTCCGCCGGGGTCGTCGACGACCGCGTCCGGCACGTCGACGCGGTCGATCTTGGCCTGCCGCAACCGAACCATCAGGTCATGGTTGTCCGGGTCGTACGAGATCGCGCCGTCCTGGTGCGACTTCTCCAGACCGCCGATGCGGTGCTCGAGCCCCGCGGTGCCCGGCACCGCCCAGGGGCGCGCGAGCGTTTCCCGGTCCCGCCGGTACGGAGCGAACTCCTCCCCACCGGCCTCGGCGAACGCGGGTTCGATCCGGGGGAGGTCGTCGAGTTCCGGGATCCGCCAGGGCTCCGAACCGTTGGCGATCGCACCGTCGGAGAGCAGCAGCACCGGCGTCCGGTAGGTCACGGCCATCCGCGCGGCCTCGACGGCCGCGCCGAAGCAGTCCGCGGGTGATCTCGGCGCGACCACCGGAACCGGCGATTCGCCGTTGCGGCCGTGCAGGGCCTGGAACAGGTCTGCCTGCTCAGTCTTGGTCGGCAGCCCGGTGGACGGCCCGCCCCGCTGCACGTCGACGACGAGCAACGGAAGTTCGGTCATCACCGCCAGCCCGATCGTCTCGCTCTTGAGCGCCAGCCCCGGGCCGGACGTGGTCGTCACGCCCAACGCCCCGCCGAACGCCGCGCCCAGGGCCGCGCCGATCCCGGCGATCTCGTCCTCGGCCTGGAACGTCGTCACCCCGAACCGCGTGAGCCTGCTCAGCTCGTGCAGGATGTCGCTGGCCGGTGTGATCGGGTAGCTGCCGAGGAACACCGGCAGCCCGGCACGCCGGCCCGCCGCCACCAGCCCCTGCGACAGGGCCACGTTCCCCGTCACCTGCCGGTACGTGCCCGCCGGCAGTCGCGCCGGAGCGATCTCGATGGTGGAGGCGAACGCCTCCGTGGTCTCGCCGTAGTTCCAGCCCGCGCGGAAGGCCAGCACGTTCGCCTCGCCGATCTCCGGTTTGCGAGCGAACTTCTCGCGCAGGAACCGCTCGGTGCCCTCCGTCGGTCGCTGGTACATCCAGCACAGCAGCCCGAGCGCGAACATGTTCTTCGCCCGGCCGGCGTCGCGCTTGCCCACCCCGGTCGGCTCGACCGCACCCCGGGTGAGCGTCGACATGGGCACCTCGTGCACCACCAACCCGGTGAGCCCGGCCAGCGGATCGCCCTGGTAACCGGCCTTGGCCAGGTTCCGCTTGGTGAACTCGTCGGTGTTGACCAGCAGCACGCCCCCGGCGCGGAGGTCCCCCACGTTCGTCTTCAGCGCGGCAGGGTTCATCACCACGAGCACGTCCGGACGGTCTCCCGGCGTGAGGATGTCGTAGTCCGCGAAATGGATCTGGAAGCTCGAGACACCGGGCAGCGTTCCCTGCGGGGCGCGGATCTCGGCCGGGAAGTTCGGCTGCGTCGCCAGATCGTTGCCGAAGGCCGCGGCCTCGGCGGTGAAGCGGTCACCGGCCAGTTGCATCCCGTCCCCGGAATCACCGGCGAAACGGACGACGGCCCGATTGAGCGCGGTCACCAGGCCACGCCCTTCACGAGCTGCTTGGCCAGCGAGTCGAGGATGACCTCGGTGGACCCCTCGTAGATCCGCATCGGACGCGCCTCCCGGTAGAGCCGCTCGATCTTGCTGCCCTGGACGAGGCCGAACCTGCCCATCGTCTGGACCGACCGATCGACCACGCGTCCGGCGATCTCGGTCGCACCCACCTTCGCCATGGACGACAGGTGCAGGTTCGCCAGCGGGTCGCGTGCCGCAGCCTCCGCGGCGCGGTAGGTCAGTGCGCGGGCCATCTCGATCTCGGTCCACGAGGTCGCCAAGCTGCCGGGCACGGAGCCCAGCCGGGCCAGGTTCACGCCGAACTGCTCACGTCCCGCGGCGTGCCGGACTGCCTCCTCCAGCGCGGCGGTGGCGAGTCCGACCGCTGCGCCCGCGACCGACACCCGGAAGGTCGCCAGCGTCGAGAGCACCAGGGTGAACCCCTCCCCCGGCGCCCCGAGCCGGTGGTTCTCCGGGACCCGGACCTCGTCGAGCACCACGTCGCCCAGGACGTGCGGCGCGATGATCTGGTGCGGCTTGGCCACCGAAACCCCGCTGGCGGTGGCGGGCACCAGCACCAGCGAGTAGCTCTCGCCCTCGCGTGCCAGCACGCAGTAGAAATCCGCGTCCCCGGCATTGGTGATGAACGACTTCCGACCGTTGAGGACGAGATCGCCGCCGCGCCGGACGAGCGTCGTCGACAACGCCTTCAGGTCCGACCCCACGTCGGGCTCGGTGAGGGCCAGCGCGGCGATCGCTTCCAGCCGGCCGACCGCGGGGAGCCACTCGTCGCGAATCGCCTCGCCTCCTCCTGCGCTGATCGCGTAGCTTCCGATGCCCTGCATGCCCAGCAGCGAGTCGAGGTGCGCGCTCTCGGCCGCGAACGCCTCGCGCGCCAAGGTGACGGCGAGCGAATCGACCCGCTCGTAGCGGCCCCCGAACTCCGCCGGAACCATGATCGAGCCGATGCCGCTGGCGGCGAGGCGCTTGCGCATTTCCGGATCGATGTCGCCGGCTTCGTCGGCCCGCTCGGCGATGTCGCGCACGGACGCCGCGAACTCACGGGCTTCCCGTTGCAGCGCAAGGTACTTCTCCGACAGCTCGAAAAGCCGTCCATCCTCCGCGTCAGCCACCGCAGCTCCTTCAACTTCTGACATATTTATGATTACCATAACAAGGAATTATCCCCCGTCAACTAACGCCGAGGTGACCTCATGAACTTCGATCCGACCAGTGCGTTCGACCTCAACGGCCGCGTGGCGATGGTGACCGGCGGCAGCCGTGGGCTGGGCAAGGCGATCGCCTTGGGCCTGGCGCGGGCGGGTGCCGACGTCATCATCTCCAGCCGCAAGCAGGAAGCCTGCGAGGAAGCCGCCTCCGAGGTGGAACGCGAGACGGGCCGCAGGGCGTTCCCGATCAGCGCGCACGTCGGCCGATGGGACCGGCTGGACGAGCTCGTCGACGACGTCTACCAGCGGGTCGGAGGGATCGACGTGCTGGTCAACAACGCGGGCATGTCGCCGCTCTACGACCGCGTCGAGGGCATCACCGAGGAGCTGTTCGACAAGGTGATCGCGGTCAACCTCAAGGGTCCGTTCCGGCTTTCCGCCTTGGTGGGCAGCAGGATGGCCGAGAGCACCGGCGGGTCGATCATCAACATCAGCAGCGCGGCCGCCACCCGCCCGCGACCGTCGGTGCTCCCCTACGCCGCTGCCAAGGCCGGGCTGAACGCGATCACCACGGGCTTCGCGCACACCTTCGGCCCTTCGGTGCGCTGCAACGCCATCATGGCCGGAACCTTCCACACCGACGTCAGCGCGTCCTGGGACCCCGCCGAGTTCGCCGCCCGAGCCCAGCGCTTCGCCTTGCAACGCGGCGGCCGGCCGGACGAGATCGTGGGCATGGCGGTGTACTTGGCGTCCAACGCCTCCAGCTACACCACCGGCGCGGTGCTCGCCGTCGATGGTGGGCAGCCGTAGGCCACCGGCCGGGCCCACCCCGGGGTGGGCCCGGCCGGGACCGGGCAGCCATTTTCAGAACGGGCTCACCCTGAAGCGTCCCCGCGACCGGTGATCACACCTCCGGCGACGAGTTCCCCCAGCTCGTCACCGGAGAGCCCGAGCCCCGCCCCCAGCACCTCGTGAGTGTGCTCGCCGATTCCGGGCACGCCGTCGTAGGCGGGCCCCTCGTAGCCGGAGAGGTGCAGCACCGGACCGGGCGTCATGACCGAATCCCAGCCGCCCGGACCGGTGATGCCGACGAGCGTGCGCTCCAGGAAGTGCGGATCCGCCACGATGTCGGAGGCGTCGTTGACGGGCGCGCACACCACTTCGTGCTCCTCGAGCACGGCGAGAGCCGCATCCCTGGGCAACGACTCGACCCAGTCGCTGACGTACTTCTGCAGCAGGTCGTTGTGCTCCAGCCGTGCCGGTCCGGTGGCGAACCTCGGGTCCTCGATCATGTCCGGCTGCCCCATCGCGGTGAACAGCCTGGTGGCGATCATCTGGTTCGACGCAGCGATCGACAGGAACTTTCCGTCCGCCGACTGGTAGATCCCGCGGGGGGACGCGGCACCGGTGGCGTTGCCGATGCGACCCTGCACCTCGCCGAGCCCCGTGTACTTCAGCACCATGTCACCGACGATGAACAGCAGCGGCTCGTACAGCGCCACGTCCACGACCTCGCCCTTGCCGGTGCGCTCTCTGCGGAACAACGACATCGCCGTGCCCATCGCCGCCGAGATGCCCGCGATGGAGTCGGCGAACCCGAACGGAGGCGAGGTCGGAGGGTGCTCGGGCCAGCCGTTGATGTGGGCGAACCCGCTGGACGTCTCCGCCACGGTGCCGAAACCGGGCCGATTACGGTACGGCCCGGTCTGCCCGAAGCCCGAGATCCTGGTGAGGACCAGGCTCGGGTTCCGCTCGCTGAGCACGTCGTAGCCGAGCCCCCAGCCTTCCAGCCGCCCCGGCCGGAACGACTCGACGACGACGTCCACCTCGGCGGCCAAGCGGCGCACCAGATTTCGGCCGCCCTGCTGGCGGAGGTCGATGCCCACGGAGCGCTTGCCGCTGTTGAGGCGGCCGAACCCGAGCGACAGGCCGTCCTTCTGCGGCACCCACTGACGCGCGTAATCACCGTTGACCGGATCTTCCGCCTTGATGACCTCGGCGCCGAAATCACGCAGCATCCTCCCGGCGGTCGGTGCGGCGTAGCCCGCACCGAGTTCTAGCACGCGCACACCGGCCAGCGGCGCGTCACCGGCTTCAGCCATGACCCCTCCCTTTCGATCGCCCGCGCACTACACGCGCCACTGGACGTGCCTGGGCTCCAGGTACTCGTGGATGCCCCACTCACCGATCTCCCGGCCCACGCCCGAACGCCCCGAACCGCCGAACGGCGCGTCCGGCCGCATCGCGCCGCCGCCGTTGATCCACACGGTTCCGGCTCGCAACCTCTCGGCGACGCGCTTGCCCTCGTCGAGGTCCGGCGCCCAGACGTTGGCAGCCAGCCCGTAGGCGGTGTCGTTGGCCAGCTCGACGGCCTCCTCGGCGTCCCGGAACGGGAGCACGACCGCCACCGGGCCGAAGATCTCCTGCTGCACGGCGCGCGCGGTGTGCGGCAGGCCGCCCAGCAGCACGGGGTTGATGAAGTAGCCCTTCTCAGGCACCGGCTGGTCGACGGACAGCAGGACCTGGCCGCCCTCGTCGAGCGAGCCGTCGACGAAGCTCTGCACCCGGTCGCGGTGTTCCGGCCGGATCATCGGCCCGATGTTGGTCTTCGGGTCCCACGGGTCGCCGACGTGCATCTGGTCGAACGCGCCGGCGCTCGCGGCCAGGAAGCGGTCGTAGAGGTCGTCGTGCACCAGCAGCCGGGCCAGCGCCGCGCACCCCTGGCCGCCGTTGCGCGACCAGCGCAGGTGCATCTCCTCGGCGAACGACTCGACCTCGCAGCCGGGCAGCACGATGCTGGCGGACTTCCCGCCGAGTTCGAGCGTCACTCCGCTGAGGTTCGCCGCCGCCTGCTCCATGATCTTCGCACCGACCGCGTCGGACCCGGTGAACGAGACCTTGTCCACCCCCGGGTGCGA
This sequence comes from Saccharopolyspora karakumensis, assembly GCF_004349225.1. Lineage (NCBI taxonomy): Bacteria > Bacillati > Actinomycetota > Actinomycetes > Pseudonocardiales > Pseudonocardiaceae > Saccharopolyspora > Saccharopolyspora karakumensis. The sequence goes on along the minus strand of NZ_SMLA01000068.1, from coordinate 10,891 downwards.
GGACAGCCGCCGTCCCACCTCGGCGTCGCCGACGATCACGTTGAACACGCCGTCCGGCAGGTCCGCCTCGCGGCTGAGCTCGCCGAGCAGCAGGGTGGTCAGCGGCGTGCGCGGCGACGGCAGCAGCACCACCGTGCAGCCTGCGGCCAGCGCGGCGCCGAACTTGAAGATGGCCAGGTTGAGCGGGTAGTTGTAGCCGGTGATCGCGGCGACGACGCCCACCGGGTAGTGGGACACCTCGCTCACGGTCGGCACCGGCTGGTCGTAGCCCCCGAGGTGCACCGTGCGGTCCTTCTTGGCCGCCTCGGCCTGCCAGCGCAGGTGCCCCAGACCCATCTTCACCTGGAGTCCGTCGGCCAGCGACACCGGTGTGCCGACCTCGTTGACGATCGAGGGGAGCAGTTCGTCGGCGCGGGCCTCCAGCACGTCGGCCAGCCGGTGAATGGCCGCCGAGCGCTCATCCGGCCGGAGCGCGGCCCAGCCGCCGAAGGCGTCCCGCGCGGCGCGGACCGCCTGGTCGACCTGCTCGGCGGAGGCGCCGCGAACTTCGGTCAGGACCTCCTCCGTGGCCGGGTTGACGACGTCCCAGCGCTGCCCGGCCGGCTGCACCGGCTTGTTGGCGATGGTCAGCGTGCGCACCCCGGGCACGTAGTCGCGCATCGACTCCGGTGTCTTGGTCATCGGGCACCCTCTTCTTCCTGTTTCTTCGCCATCAAGCCGACTCGGTGCAGCAGGCAGACGAGCGTGTCGTCCTGGTTGAAACCGCGATGCTCGAACCACACGATCCCGGAGTCGTCGCGGCTGGTGGACTCCCGCTTGTCCAGGATCGTCGTCTCCGCCCGCAAGGTGTCCCCGTGGAACACCGGGTGCGGGAACTGGATCTTGTCGTAGCCGAGGTTGCCGAGGGTGGTTCCCATCGTCAGCTCCGGCACGTGGAACGCCCCGATCAGCGCCACCGTGAACAGGCTGTTGACCACCCTCGCACCGTGCACGCTCTTCTTGGCGAACTCCTCGTCGAGGTGCAGCGGCTGCAGGTTCATCGTCAGCGAGGTGAACATGACGTTGTCCATCTCGGTGACCGTGCGGGTGAACGGATGTGTGTACTCCGCACCGATCTCGAACTCCTCGAAGTACAGACCGCGCATGTCATTCCCCGTTTCCCGCGATGGCCTCGGCCCGCGCCAGCCATTCCACCGCCTTGTCGTAGTGCGCTTTGTCGATGTGCAGGCCGCGATAGCGCAACGCCCCCGTGCCCTCGGCGCGGGCCTTCTCGTACGCCTCGACGAGACCCTGGTAGAACTCGACATCCTCAGTGGACGGTGAGAACACCTCGTTGATCGCGGCGACGTGGCTCGGGTGGATCGCGATCACGCCTCGGAAGCCGAGTTGCCTGCCGCGCGCGGCGAACTCCCGCAGGCCGTCCAGGTTCGCGAGGTCTTCCCACAACCCGGTCAGCGCGTGGATGCCGGCTTCCCTGCACGCCAGGAGGATCCGGCTGCGGTGGTAGAGCGTCTCGGTTCCCTCGGGGGTCCACTCGTACCCGACGGCCTTGGCGATGTCCGCGTGCTCAGCGGTCGGGCCGATCATGGCCCCGACCCTCGGGGACGCGGTCGCGATCTCCAGGCAGTCGTGGATCGCGCGAACCGTTTCGACCGGCACGATGTACTCCAGACCGGAAACCCCGTTGCGCTCCTCGAAGTGGTCGAGCAGCGCGTCGTAGCGCAGCACGTCGGTGCTCCGCTCGATCTTCGGCGCGAAGACACCGGTCAGGCCGGGAACGACCACCTCCTCGAGATCACCACCGGTGAGCCGGGTGTCCAGCGGGTTGACCCGCACGAACAGCCCGACCTCGCTTCCCGACTCCCGGACCCGTCGGATGGAGTCGGCGACCGCCTCCCGCGCGGCGACCTTCTCCCCCGAAGGAACGGAATCCTCCAAGTCGAGCACGATCGCATCCGCGTTGGCGCGCAACGCCTTGTCCACCCACGTCGTGCGGTGGCCGGGGAGGAACAGCACGGAACGGTAAGGGCGCATCAGTAGCTCCTCGGCAGGCCGAGCACGTGCTCGGCCACGTAGTTGAGCACCATCTCCTGGCTGATCGGGGCGATGCGCATCAGCCGCGCCTCCCGGAAGTACCGCTCGATGTGGTACTCCTTCGAATAGCCGTACCCGCCGTGCGCGCTCAGGGCTGCGTCGGCCGCGAAGAAGCCGGCCTCCGCGGCGAGGAACTTCGCCTCGTTCGCGTCCTTGCCGCTGGGCTGGTCGTTGTCGATCAGCCACGCCGCGCGCTGGCACACCAGGTCCGCGGCGTCCAGCTGGACCAGCGCACGCGCGAGCGGGTGCGAGATGGCCTGGTTCTGTCCGATGGGGCGTCCGAACACCGTGCGGTCCTTGGCGTAGGTGGTCGCACGGCGCAGCGCCGCCCGCCCGATGCCGATCGAGGCGTTGGCCGAGATGACGCGTTCGGCGTTGAGCCCGGCGAGGATCGCGCGGAAGCCGTCGCCGACCTCGCCGATCACGTCGGAGTCGGGGACGAACAGGTCGTCGATGAACAGCTCGTTGGTGTCGACGGCGTTACGCCCCAGCTTCGGGATCTTGCGCACCGTCACGCGTTCGCGGTCCATCGGCGCGAAGAACAGCGTCATGCCGTCGGTCCGCTTCGGACTGTCCTCGCGCGGGGACGTCCGGCACAGGATGATGAGGCGTTCGGCTTCCTGGGCCTTGGTGATCCAGACCTTCTTCCCGGAGATCGACCAGCCCCCTTCGACCTTCGTCGCGAACGTCGAGATCGTTGAGGTGTCGGTTCCGGCGTCCGGTTCGGTGACCGCGAACGAGACGTGGAGATCCCCCTCGACGAGCCTGGGCAGGAACCTCTCCTTCAGGTCCGCGCTGCCGTGCTTGATGATCGACTCGAACCCGAAGATTCCGATGTGGACAGCGCTGCACCCGTTCATCCCCGCCCCCGAGGCCGCGATCTCCTGCTCGACGATCGCGGCCTCGGTGACGCCCAGTCCCCCACCCCCGTACTCGGCGGGCACGGTCAGACCGAGCCAGCCGCCGTCCACCACCGCCTTGTAGAAGTCCCAGGGGAACTCTTCGTCCCGGTCGTGCTGGGCCCAGTACTCGTCGGGAAATCTTGCGCACAGCGCGCGCACGGCCTCCCGGATGTCCGAGTGCGTCGTGTCAACGCTGAAGTCCATGTGCTTTCTCCTGGCGATCGAACGTGCCCGGGGCGATTCCCTCGTCGCGCAGCACCGCCTTGCGCACCTTCTCCGAAGGCGTTTTCGGCAACGCGTCGACGAACCGGACGAAGCGGGGGGTGGCGAAATCGGGGATGCGGCCCTTGCACCAGTCGATGACCGCGCCGGGCTCGACGGGTTCGGTGGCGACGATGGCCGCGAGGACCTCGTCCTCACCCGCTTCGACCCCGGCAGGAACACCGATCACCGCGCACTCGGCGACCGCCGGGTGCCCCAGGATCGCCTGCTCCACCTCGTAGGAGCTGATGTTCTCCCCGCGCCGGCGCAGCGCGTCCTTGTAGCGGTCGACGAAGTAGAACCACCCGTCGGCGTCCTTGCGCAACGCGTCACCCGTGTGGAACCACAGGTTTCGCCACGCCTCGACGGTCTTCTCGGGCATCCCGTAGTAACCCATGCTGCACGTCCACGGGTGCTTCGGCCGCACCACGAGCTCACCGATCTCGCCGACCGGCACCTCGTGGTCGGTTTCCGGGTCGACCAGCCGGATGTCGAACCAATCCGCGGCTTGCAGACCGGCCGCGCCGGGCGGGCGCTCGACGGCGTACGGCGACATGATCGGTGCGCAGGTCTCCGTGAGGCCAAACGCGTCGACGAACGCCTCGATGCCGTACCGCTCCTGGAAATCCGCCACGATCGAACTCGCGGTGGGTGCGGCGTAGACGCACCGAAGCCGGTTGTCCCGGTCGTCCGGCCGCGGCGGCTGCTTCCACGCGAAATCCATCATGACGCCGACGAAGTTGGTCACCGTCACGCCGGACTCGCGCACCTGGTCGATCCACCGGCTGGCGCTGAACTTCGGCCGCACCACGGCGCTAGCACCGGCCACGAGCGCCGGGTACACCGCCATGAACTGGGCGTTGCCGTGGAACAGCGGCGTGGTGGTCAGGTAGGTGTCCTCCGGGGTGAGCCGGGTCAGGGACACGACGATCTGCGCGAAGAAGTACAGCTGCGAGTGCGGCATCGCCACGCCCTTGGACGGCCCCGTGGTGCCGGAGGTGAAGAAGATCGCGCCGAGGTCCTGCGGCCGGGTTGCCGGGAGGTCGAGCTCCGGCCCTTCTTCGAGGTCGTCCCACACGTCGGCGGCCCAGCCGGCCCGCCGCAGCACGTCCACGGCTTCCTGCCCGCGACCGGTGTCGATCACCCAGAAGTGCTCGATGCCCCGTGCGTGCTCGGCGATCGGGACGAACCTCTCGGCGAGGGTGTCGTCGATGACCGCCCACCGCGCCCCGACGGTGACCACCTGGTGCCGCAGGAACTCGCCTTCGTAGTTGGTGTTGATCGGTACTTCGACCAGCCCTCCCACCGCGGCGGCGAACCAGCTCCGCACCAGCTGGGAGGAGTTCGCGGCCATGATGATCAGCCGATCACCGGCCTGCGCGCCGGTCTTGATCAGCGAGCCGGAGATCCGCTGCGCCGAGGACAGCATCTCGGCGTACGACCACCGCAGCCCCTCCTCCGGCGTCATCAGGAAGGTCGCGTCCGGCCGCTCCCCGGCGTGGTGCCGCAGGACGGTGCTGAGCGTCCAGTCCGCTGGATCGGCGAACGTCGGAACGAGATCGCGGTAAACCCGGGTCATGCTCGGCCTCCACACAGGGTCGCTACTTCGCCGTCAATCCGCCGTCGACCGGGATGGTGACACCGGTGACGTAGCTCGCGTCGTCGCTGAGCAGGAAGGCGATCACCGCCGCGACCTCCTCGGGTTGCGCGCCCCGTCCGAGCGGGATCCCCCCGACGAAGTCCTTGGTCAGCTCGGAGACGTCGGCTCCGGGCTCCCGGCCGAAGAACTGGGCCAGCATCGGGGTGTGCACGGTGCCGGGGCACACCACGTTGACGCGCACCCCGTCCGGCGCGCCGTTGAGCGCCAACGACCGCGAGAAGGGCACGAGCGCGCCCTTGGTCAGCGAGTAGATCGGGCTGAACGGCGAGCCCACCAGCGCCGAGGTCGACGAGGTCATCGTGATCGAGCCGGTGCCGCCGGCGGCTTTGAGCAGGTCGAAGCCGAGCGTGCAGGTGTAGTAGGCGCTCTTGACGTTGACGTCGACGTTGGTGGCCCACTGCTCGTCGGACACCTCGAGTCCGGCGGGTCCGGGCATGCCGACCTGCGCGTGCAGCGCGTGCAGCACACCGCGCTCGTCGCGAACGCGGTCGAACAGGGCGCGCAAGCTGTCGTTGTCGGTCGCGTCGACCTGCTGCGCGACCGCGCTGCCCCCAGCGGCCACGATCTCCTTGGCCACCGCCTCGGCGGCGTCGGCACCGAGGTCGGCGACGTAGACGTGAGCGCCTTCGTCGGCCAGGCGCAGCGAGATGGACCGGCCCATGCCGGATCCACCGCCGACGACGGCGGCGGTGCGGTTTTCGAAGCGACGTGTCATGAGTGTTTCCTTCCCGTCGGACTGGTCAGCGGCGCTGGTCGAAGGATCGGCCGAGCATTTCGGAGACGATTCGGATGCGCTGCATCGCCGGAGTGCCCCCGGCCAGCGCCCACCCGTGCGAGTCGCGGTGCAGCCGTTCGAGGCCGAACTCCTCGGTGTAGCCGTTGCCGCCGTGCAGCTGCATGGCGAGGTCGGTGACCCGCTTGGCCATCTCGTTCGCGGTGCACTTGGCCAGCGACACGTCGAGCGAGTTCGGTAGGTTCTCGCCGACACCGGCTGCCGCGCGCTGGATGAGCAGCCGGGCGGCTTCGACCTGCAGCAGCATGTCGGCCAGGGTCATCTGGACGTTCTGGAACTCCACGAGCGGCTTGCCGAACTGGTCGCGTTCCTGCACGTAGCGCTTGGTCCGGTCGAGCGCCGCCTGCCCCAGGGCGAGGCTCATCGTCGCGTTTCCGAGTCGTTCGATGGAGAACGCGCCGAAGAGCTCGCGGAAGCGTCCCGGTCCGAGCACCACGTTCTCCGCGGGGACCTCGACGTCGTCGAAGCGGATGTCGGCCGACGGGATGCCGCGGAAGCCCATCAGCCGTTCGCGCTCACCGAAGCTCACGCCGGGCCGGTCGGCTTCGACGATCACCGCGCCGATGGCTTTCGACCCGGGTTCGTCGTTCATGCGCGCGTAGACGAGGTAGTGATCCGCTTCGCCACCGTTGGAGATCCACCGCTTGGAACCGTTGACCACGACCTTGTCGCCCTCGGCGACGGCCTTGGTCTTCATGTCGGTGGCGGCCGAGCCCGCGTCCGGCTCCGAGATCGCCACGGCCAGCGTCGCATCCCCGCTGATGATCGGTGGCAGGAAGCGCTCGTGCTGCTCCTCGCTGCCGAATCTCGCGACGACCTGCGCCGGCCCGGTGTTGGACTCGAAGACCTGGAACGCCGCGGGACGGCATTCCTTGGCCAGCTCCTCGATGACGGTCAACGCGTGTTGCAGCGGTGCGCCCCCGCCACCGTGCCGTTCCGGGAGCGCGATGCCGAGCAGTCCCAGTTCCCCCAGGTAGCGCCGCTCCTCGTGAGGAAAGGCGATCCGCTCGCGGTCCCATTCCTCCGCCTGGGGCGCGTAGCGCTCCGCGGCGAGTTTGGCCGCGACCTCCTTCAGTGCGCGCTGTTCGTCGGCGTCGATTGCGGATACCACTGGCCCACCACCCTCAATTATCGTAATCATCATAATAGTCTTACCGGCAGCGCGGTCAAGCTTGCTCCTCCGATCAACCCCGTGCAAGATGCAGTTGTCTCTGCTTATCATCATCATAGTTTAGGGAGGCCACAATGGGCCGGGCAGTGATCGTCGACGCGGTCCGCTCCCCGATGGGGCGCGGCAGGTCCACCGGCGCGCTGGCCGGGCTGCATCCGGTGGACCTGCTCGCGCAGGTCCTCAGCCGGCTCGTGGCCCGCAACGACCTCGACCCCGGGCTGATCGACGACGTGCTCGTCGGCTGCGTCGGCCAGGTCGGCGAGCAGTCCGCCACCCCCGGTCGCCAGGCGGTGCTGGCGGCGGGATTCCCCACGCACGTCCCCTCCGTGACGATCGAGCGCAAATGCGGCTCGGGCCAGCAGGCGATCGACTTCGCGGTTCAGGGCGTCCAAGCCGGCGCGTACGACATCGCCGTCGCCGCAGGCGTGGAGTCGATGAGCAGGGTGCCGATGAGGTCCGCGCGCGGCGACGCCGACCCGCACGGACCGGACGTGCGCGCACGGTTCCCCGGGCTCGTCCCCCAGGGCATCTCCGCCGAGCTCGTGGCCACGAAGTGGAAGCTCAGCCGATCCGAGCTCGACGAGTACGCGACCCGCTCGCACGAACGCGCCGCCGCCACGTCCTTCGACGACGAGATCGTGCCGGTCACGACTCCGGACGGCGCCGCAGTCGCCGCCGACGAAACCATCCGCGAAGGCACCACAACGGAACGGCTCGGCCAGCTGACCCCCGCGTTCGCGCGAGAGCCCTACACGGCCCGCTTCCCAGACCTGGACTGGATGATCACAGCCGGCAACTCGTCGCAGATCACCGACGGTGCCAGCGCGCTGCTCGTGATGTCCGAGGAGCGCGCCGCGGCGCTGGGCCTGCGACCTCGCGCGGCCATCATGGCCTCGGCGGTGGTCGGCGACGACCCGACGCTGATGCTCACGGGTCCGATCCCCGCCACGCACGCCGTCCACGCGCGATCCGGGCTGTCACCGGGCGACATCGCCGCCTTCGAGGTGAACGAAGCCTTCGCGTCGGTTCCGATCGCCTGGCAGCGCGAATTCGAGGTTCCCGACGAACGGCTCAACCCCTGCGGCGGCGCGATCGCCCTGGGGCATCCGCTCGGCGCATCCGGGTGCCGCCTCATGACCACGTTGATCAACCACCTGGAGCGCACCGGCGGCCGCTACGGCCTCCAGACCATGTGCGAAGCCGGCGGCATGGCCAACGCCGCGATCATCGAGAACCTGTCCGCGTAGCAACCTGCCTTCGAGCTCGTCTCCCGCAGCGGGCACCGCAACCTCTGACGCCGCCCGACGCCAGGGCACCCGCTCGCGAACACCAGAGCAGACAGCGGAAACGACGTGTGAGAACAGGAGAGACATGAACCTGGAGAATGGGACAGCAGTCGTCACCGGAGGCGCCTCCGGCCTCGGCCTGGCCACCGCGCGCCGGTTCGTCGAACGAGGCGTACCCACCGTGATCATCGATCTGCCGACCTCCGAGGGAGAACGAGCCGCGAAGGAACTCGGCGATTCGGCCCGATTCGGTCCCGCGGACGTCGCTGACGCCGACGCCGTGAGCCGGGCGCTCGACCTGGCCGAGGGGCCGATCCGGGCGCTCGTGCACTGCGCGGGCCGCGGCGGAACGGTGCGCGTCGTGGAACGGGACGGCCAACCGGGGTCGCTGGAGTCCTACGAGTCCATCGTGCGCACGAATTTGATCGGCTCGTTCAACGTCCTCCGGCTGACCGCCGCCCGGATGGTGACCAACGAACCGGTCGAAGGCGAGCGCGGGGCCTGCGTGCTCACCGCTTCGGTCGCGGCGTCGGAGGGCCAGATCGGGCAGATCCCGTACGCCTCGGCGAAGTCAGGGGTGGTGGGCATGACTCTCGTGGCGGCCCGCGACCTCGCGCGGAAGCTGGTCCGCGTGTGCTCCATCGCTCCCGGCACCTTCGACACCCCCATCCTGGCCCGGTTCTCCGACGAGATCCGCGATGGGCTGGCGAAGCAGACGCCGCACCCGCAGAGACTGGGGGACCCGGACGAGTTCGCCGCGCTCGCCCACCACATCATCGACAACCCGATGCTCAACGGCGAGACGGTCCGCCTCGACGGTGCGATCCGGATGCCGCCGAAATGAGGAGAGCAGCGTGACCGAATCCAGTGGTGCCAAACCGGGCGGGACCGAGCCAGTCGTCCTGACCGAGAACATCGACGGCGTTCAGGTGATCACGATCAACCGGCCCGAGGCCCGCAACGCCATCAACACCGCGACCGCCACAGCGATCGCCGCCGCGCTGGACGAGTTGGACAGCAGGGACGACCTGGTCGCCGGCGTGATCACCGGCGCAGGGCGGAGCTTCTGCGCGGGCATGGACCTCAAGGCGTTCCTCGCCGGGGAACGGCCGTCGCTACCGGGCCGCGGCTTCGCCGGGATCGTGCAGCAGCCGCCCGCGAAGCCACTGGTGGCGGCCGTCGAGGGCCATGCCATCGCGGGCGGCTTCGAGATCGTCCTGGCCTGCGATCTCATCGTGGCTTCCGACGAGGCGAAGTTCGGACTGCCCGAGGTCAAGCGCGGCCTAGTGGCGGCGGGTGGCGGGCTGCTCAGGCTGCCCGAACGCGTGCCCCACCACGTGGCGGTCGAGTGGGCGCTCACCGGCGAACTCGTCTCGGCGCGGGCGGCGCACGAGGTGTCTCTGGTCAACCGGCTCACTCCGCCCGGCCAAGCCCGCGCGACGGCGTTGGAACTGGCACGTGCGATCGCGAGCAACGGCCCGCTCGCCGTCCGCGCCACCAAGGAGATCATCAACGCCGCCCGCGACTGGTCGTCGGACGAGGCGTTCGACCGCCAGCAGGCGATCAGCGAACCGGTGCGCAGCTCCGAGGACGCCCGCGAAGGTGCTCTGGCGTTCAAGGAGAAGCGCGCGCCGGTCTGGAAGGGCCGCTGACCGGTGGAAAGGATCGACGGGCACGGGAACCAGGGCCGCGCCGCGCCGGCTCCCGTGCCCGTCCCGGTGGCCCGCACATCCCGCACCACCGAGCCGAAGGACTTCCCGAAGACCGGCCTCACTCCGGCGGCGGGAAGTTCGGCCGGCGCTTCTCCAGGAAGGCCGCCGCGCCTTCGGTCATGTCCGGACTGCCCACCGCCTGGACGAGCATGCCCAGGCCGGCGCTGAACGAATCGCGCGCGGCGTTCCACCAGACGTTCGAGCTGACCTTGGTGATCTCCAGGTAGCGGGGGCTCAGCGCGGCCAGCTCACCGCACCACTCGGTGACCGTCTGCTCCAGCAGATCGTCCTCAACTACGGCGTTCACCAGGCCCATCCGCTCCGCCTGCTCGGCGCTGTAGCGGCGGCAGAACAGGGACAGCTCCTTCGCGCGCTTCTCGCCGATCTGCAGACCCATCACGTTGGTGGCCCCGGTCACTGGCGAACTGCCGACTCGCGGCCCGGTCTGCCCGAAGGTCGCCGAACGGGCGGCGATGGCCACATCGCACGCGACGACCAGCTCGTTGCCCCCGCCCGCCGCGGCTCCGTTCACCGCGGCGATGACCGGCCTGGGGCATTGGCGCACGGCGTCCAACATCCGCAGGGTTGACTGGTAGAGCTGCCGCATCTCCCCCACCGTCGGCGTGCTCAGCTGCTGCAGCGAACCGCCTGCGCAGAAGCTCCCGCCGGAGCCCGTGATGACCACCGCGCGCGCGGACGCGGCGTCCTCCAGCGCCTCCACGATCGCGGCGGACATCGCGGGGTCGAACGCGTTGCGCCGCTCGGGCCGGTTCAACCGGATCCACAAGGCCTCACCAGCGCCGCGCTCCACGAGGACGTCGGTCATCGGTCTCCTCCACTCCTCACCGGGATATTCTCTTATAATGATAGTCCTTATATCGTCGACCTCCAAGGACCATCGGAGAGGACTCCGGTGAGAGTTGGCGGCGCTTCGCGGCGGGATTTCCGCCGTGCGACCGAATATTCGCGAGGCAGCGGGAGCGGCCGGGCGACCCGCCGGACCGCCCCCGAG
>NZ_SMLA01000067.1:0-30496 GCF_004349225.1 Saccharopolyspora karakumensis | reverse complement strand
GGGGCCGCTGGAGTCCGGGGTGGGCGTGGCGAACCCGTCGGAGGACGGGTTCCGGCTGCCCGGCTGCTGGACGGGCTGACCGCCGCTGGCCGGGTTCCACGGCGGCGGGCCGCCGAACTGGGCGCCGGGAGCGTGCTGCCCCTGCGGGCTCCAGCCGGGGCCGGAGGGACCACCGGGCCCGGGACGCGCGCCGCCGGGACCACCCGCGCCGGGGCCGCGCGGTCCGGGTCCCTGCGGGAACGGCTGCCCGTACGACTGGGGCTGGGGGCCGCTCGCCGGGCCGGAGGCGCCGCCGATCTTGACCAGGCCGCCCTCGATCAGCAGCACGCCCAGCACGGCGGCCAGCTGCGCGAGCGCCAGCACCATCAGCACCGAGACCAGGCCCGATGCGGTGTTGCGGATGACGTCCTGCAGCAGCGCCAGCGCGGAGTAGGCCGCCAGCGGGACGGCCGCGAACAGCGCGTCCGGCGTCTTCGGCAGGAACCGCAGGCCCGCGAGCACCGCGGAGGCGACGAGACCGAAACCGGCCATGCTGCCCATCAGGGCGCCGACCCCGTCGTCGAAGAACCCGAGCAGGTAGCCGACAACGCCGGCGCCGGCCGCCACCATCGCGAGGACTTCTTTCAGCTCGAACGACGGACGACCCCCGTCGGTGTTCGGCTGTTGCGGATACGGGGCGGACATGACTTGATCGGACTCCTCGAAGGCACTCGATCGGGCGTGCTGATCGACGGTACCGAATACCAGCCGTCAGCAGGGCGGCCCGCCCGCGAAGGCGTGGTTCGACATCACTTCGCTCGGCGACGGGGGTGGCGGGGAGTCCCGCACCGGGACGCCGCCTCGTGGAAGAGCTCGGCGAAAAGCCGTCGGGGCCGGGTTCCCCGTGGGGAACCCGGCCCCGAACGAACGAGGTCGGTGGGGGTCTCAGCCCTTGACGATCTCGCGCATCAGCTTGGCGGTCTCGCTCGGCGTCTTGCCGACCTTGACGCCCGCGGCCTCCAGGGCCTCCTTCTTCGCCGAGGCGGTGCCCGACGAACCGGAGACGATGGCGCCCGCGTGGCCCATGGTCTTGCCCTCCGGCGCGGTGAAGCCCGCGACGTAGCCGACCACCGGCTTGGTGATGTTGGCCTTGATGAAGTCGGCCGCGCGCTCTTCGGCGTCGCCACCGATCTCGCCGATCATCACGATGGCCTCGGTCTCCGGGTCCTCTTCGAAGGCCTGCAGCGCGTCGATGTGGGTGGTGCCGATGATCGGGTCACCACCGATGCCGACGGCGCTGGAGAAACCGATGTCCCGCAGCTCGTACATCATCTGGTAGGTCAGCGTGCCCGACTTGGACACCAGACCGATCTTGCCCGCGCCGGTGATGTCGGCCGGGATGATGCCCGCGTTGGACTTGCCGGGCGAGATGATGCCGGGGCAGTTCGGCCCGATGATCCGGGTCTTGTTGCCCGTGGCGTTCGCGTGCGCCCAGAAGTAGGCCGAGTCGTGCACCGGGATGCCCTCGGTGATGACCACGGCCAGGCCGATCTCGGCGTCGATGGCCTCGATCACGGCGTCCTTGGCGAACTTCGGCGGCACGAAGACGACCGACACGTCGGCGCCGGTCTCCTTCATCGCCTCCGCAACGCTGCCGTAGACCGTGAGCTCCTCGCCCTCGATCTCGACGGTCTGCCCGGCCTTGCGGGCGTTGACACCGCCGACGATGTTGGTGCCGGAGCGCAGCATGCGAGCGGTGTGCTTGGTGCCTTCAGAGCCGGTGATGCCCTGAACGATCACCTTGCTGTTCTCGTTGAGGAAGATAGCCATGATCGCCTCACGCCCCCGCTGCCAGCTCGGCGGCCTTGTCGGCCGCACCGTCCATCGTGTCCACCACGGTGACGACCGGGTGGTTGGCCTCGGCCAGGATGCGGCGGCCCTCGTCGACGTTGTTGCCGTCGAGGCGGACGATCAGCGGCTTGGTGGCCTCGTCGCCGAGGATCTCCAGCGCCTGCACGATGCCGTTGGCCACGGCGTCGCAGGCGGTGATTCCACCGAAGACGTTGACGAACACCGACTTGACGTCCGAGTCGCCCAGGATGACGTCCAGACCGGCGGCCATGACCTCGGCGGAGGCGCCACCGCCGATGTCGAGGAAGTTCGCCGGCTTGACGTTGCTGTGCTCCTCGCCGGCGTAGGCCACGACGTCCAGCGTGGACATGACCAGCCCGGCACCGTTACCGATGATGCCGACCTCGCCGTCCAGCTTGACGTAGTTGAGGCCCTTGGCCTTGGCCTTGGCCTCGAGCGGGTTCTCCGCGTCCTTGTCCACCAGCTCGGCCTGCTTGGCCTGGCGGAACGCGGCGTTCTCGTCGAGGGTGACCTTCCCGTCGAGGGCGATGATCTTGCCCTCGGGGTCCTTCACCAGCGGGTTGACCTCCACCAGGGTGGCGTCCTCGGCGACGAAGGTCTCCCACAGCTTGACGATCACGTCGGCGACCTGATCGGCGACCTCGGCCGGGAACTTGGCGGCGGAAACGATCTCCTTCGCCTTGTCCAGGTCGACGCCCTCGATCGGGTCGATCGCGATCTTCGCCAGGGCCTCGGGCTTGGTGGCCGCGACCTCTTCGATCTCCATGCCGCCCTCGACCGAGGCCATCGCGAGGAAGTTGCGATTCGCGCGGTCGAGGAGGAAGGAGAAGTAGTACTCCTCCGCGATGTCGGAGGCGGTCGTGACCAGCACCTTGTTGGTGATGTGGCCCTTGATGTCCAGACCGAGGATGCCCTCGGCCTTGGTCTGGGCCTCATCCGGGTTCTCGGCCAGCTTCACACCGCCGGCCTTGCCCCGGCCACCGGTCATGACCTGGGCTTTGATGACTACGGGCCCGCCGAGTTCTTCGGCTGCTGCCTTGGCCCCTTGCGGGTCGGTCGCCACGGTGCCGGGCAGCGTCGGCACGTCGTGGGAGGCGAAGAGCTCCTTCGCCTGGTACTCGTACAGGTCCACTCGACTCTCCTGCGACGTCGGTGTCGGACTCGGTGACGATATCGACCTGCGATGACGCATGGGGCGGCGCACCTGGTGAACTGCCTCACCTGAGGTAGGGCGTCTGCCTGGGTCGACCCGTCCAACACGGGGAATCGCCTTGTGCGGCAGGAGCGATATCTGCGTTCGCGTGACGAACGGAACAGGCGCCGTGACGGCGTTTCGCCCATGTTCGAGCACCGGAACGCGTCCCACAAGACGTCCGGGCGAGTGAACTCAGTTGGTCGGTTCGGCGGTGGTGCGAGCGGCCACCGCCGTGCCGAGCAGGACCACGACGCACCCGAGCCCGAACCACAGGCCGAGTCCGGGAGCGGTTCCGGGCAGGCGCTCGGCGGTCAGCGGGAACTCCAGCGCGCGCACGCCCACCAGCAGCGCGGCACCGCACAGCAGCGCGGCGGCTTGACCGGGACGGCACATCGGGGCCAGCGCGGTCGCGCCGACCACGGCGGCGAGCGCGAGCACCAGGCCCCACGAGGTGGTGCCGAAGTCGGTGAACACGCCCGGCGCGCTGTAGCCGGGGGCGGTCAGCACCGGCAGCGAGAACGCCCCGGCGCCGAGGACCAGCGCGACCAGCGACGGGACCAGGACCAGGCGGCGCATCGCCATCTCGGTGAGATCGACGTCGTCGCGCTCCACCGCACCGGCGATCGCCGCGAGCACCGCCGCGATGGCGGCGAACAGCACGGACGCACCGGCGGCCCAGGCGCCCAGACCCGCACCGGCCCCGGCGGCCTGCACGGCGGTGAACACCGCGTCCAGCGATCCGGCCGCGGCCAGCGGGACCACCGCCCACAGCACGGTCAGCACCGGCCGCAGCAGCAGCGCGAGCTTCGGCAGCAGCATGCCCGCACCGACCAGGGCCAGCAGGATCCCGGCGGGCAGCAGCATCCGCGCCGGGTACTCCGACGGATCGCGCAGCCCGTAGGGCATGGACACGTGCGGGGTCAGCGCGGCCAGCACCGCGACGGCACCGGCCAGCAGCGCGAACGCGCCAGCGAGGCTGAGCAACCTGGTCAGCGCGGGAAGCCGCAGGTCATCGACGTCCTCGGCCTGCTCGCCAGAACCGGCCCGAGCCGAGAGCACGAGCAGCACCGCGGCGGCCAGCAGCCCGAGCAGCGGGCCCCAGGCGAAGAGCACCTCGTCGAGCACCAGCACCGACACCAGCGGCGGCACGACGACCGCGACCAGCGCGAGCGCCACGCCCAGCAGCCCGCCGCGGGCGAACTCCAGGTCGGTCGAACCGGCGAGCAGACCGGCGGCGCAGGGCACCGCGACGGCCAGCAGCGCGCTGCCGATGAGCACCGGCAGCGGCCCGTCCAGGGCGGTTTCGGCGGGCAGGTAGGGGTCGTCGGAGGAGAACGGCGCCATCAGCACCGCGACGCCGCCCAGCACCCCGGCGCACAGGGCCGAGGTGAGCAGGCCCTGCCGCTGCGTTCCGGCGCCGGATTCGTGGGCGCCCCAGGCGGCCACGATCCCGGCGACCAGCACGATCACGTGGCCGGCGGCCAGCAGCCACCAGCCGAAGGCGGGTTCGAAGTTGATCAACGAGGAGGCGCGGAGGAGTTCCGGGCGGGCGGCCATGCCCGCTTCGACGGCGAACTGGACGTCCTGCCCGAGCCTTCCGGGCGCGAGGGCGGCCGGGCCGACGAGCACCGCGGCGGCGGCCATCGGCTTCCCGGCGCGGGCGAACAGCGCGGCCGCCACCGGCGCGAGCAGCGCGAGCACCAGCAGCAGCGGCCAGCCCGGGTACGCGGCGGGGACGGCCGGGCTGGTCAACCCGAGCAGCGACCCCACTCCGGTGAGCGCGGCGCCGAGGACGGCGAGCGCGATCGCGGCGCGCAGGCGGGCCGACGTGCCGAGCGTTGGCTGCGGATCCGTGGCCTCGGCGGGAGCCGCCGAAGCAGACGAACCGGACGGGAGGTCGGGCCGCGCAGTCACGGCGCAGACGCTAGCAACCGGGCGACCCTTCCCAGGCACCACCGGCGGTCACCGACAGGGGGTCCGCGCGCGCCGACACGCCCGAGGAGCGCCCGAACGGAGCATTTTCGCCGCGCCGACAAGACGCTCTTGGGGTGTGACTTGCAGCACAAATCAACACCCAGGGGTGTCCTGATCGGTTCCGAAGACCGGGCGCGCTGGGCCGTTCGGAACCACCGATTCCGATCACGAAGCCGCAGGTGGCTCCGCTGTGCGACGACCACGCGCAGTATCGGCGAAGGCCCGACGATCCGCCTGGCGAAGGTTGTTTCGACCACTCGCGGTGGCCGACGCGTAACAGATCGGGATTTGCCCCTAGGGGATCAGCTTGGTTACTGTCCCCCGGTCCGTTGTCACGGTCTGATCACGAAGGACAACCTTCGACCGGTTCCCCGACCGGCCACCCGGAAATCCCCGTTCCGGGCCCGCGGAGATCAGGCTCCCCGAGACGGAAGGGCAGGCATTGGCTCACCACCGCTCCCCCGGCGGCGAACGACCCTTTCCCGGTTATCCGGAGGTGTCCCCCGACGACTCCTCCAGCAATCGGGATCGGAGCCGGGGTGCATCAGCAGCATCGGCCTGGCGCGGCCGCGTCGTCGTCGCAGCAGTAGCGGCGGGCGCATTCGCAGCAGCCGGTCAGTCGCTGGCAGCGGGCGAGGGAAACGCCTCCCCCGACGCCGATGACTTCAACGCCTCCGACGCCGCGGGTTCGTTCAACACCGCGATGTCGGGGGACAACACCTCCTACAACGGCATGGGTGGCAGCTCCCCGGCGCCCGCCATGCTCCCGGTCGCCAAGAGCTCCGACATCAGCTCCGAGATGGAGAAGCTGACCAAGAGCGAGCGGATCACCGAGGCCCGCGAAGCGGCACAGCGCGCGGCCGAAGAGGCCGCCAAGCAGCCGAAGTTCCACGTTCCGGCGCTCGGCAACTTCACCTCCGGCTTCGGTGGCCGCTGGGGCACCACCCACTACGGCATCGACATCGCCAACGCCAAGGGCGCGCCGATCTTCGCGGTCGCCGACGGCGTGGTCATCGAAGCCGGCCCCGCCAGCGGTTTCGGCCTGTGGGTCAGGGTCCAGCACGAGGACGGCACCATCACCGTCTACGGCCACGTCAACACCATCACCGCTGACGAGGGCGACAAGGTCAAGGCGGGCGACCAGATCGCGACCATGGGCAACCGCGGCTTCTCCACCGGCACCCACCTGCACTTCGAGGTGTGGAACGCCGGCGGCAAGAAGATCAACCCGCTGCCGTGGATGCGCGAGCGCGGCATCTCGCCGACCTGATCCCGGTTTCTCGAAGCAGTGGGTTCGGCGACCATCCCGTGGTCGCCGAACCCGTTTTTCACGCGTCGTGAGCGCACTTCCGGTGCCGGCTCGCAGTAGCGTGGCGCCCGTGGCCGAACAGATCCGCTTGACCGGAGCGCAGCAGACGCTCCTCGGTCCGCTCCACGCACGCGCCCTCGACAGCCGCCGCACCGATCCGGTGCTGGGCGACGACGCCGCCGCGCAGCTGGCGGCGCGCATCGACTTCGACTTCTCCACCCTCCGGCTCGATTCCGGCGACATGATGGCCGTGGTCCTGCGCGCCAAGGAGATCGACGACCGGGCCGGGGAGTTCCTCGCCGCGCACCCGGACGCGGTCGTGCTGCACCTGGCGTGCGGCCTGGATTCCCGGGCGTTCCGGCTCGACCTGCCAGCCGAGGCGCAGTGGTTCGACGTGGACATGCCCGACGTCGTCGAGCTGCGCGACCGGCTCTACCCGCGAGTTCCGGACAACCACCGCACGATCGCCTCCTCGGTGACCGAAACCGGTTGGCTGGACGACATCCCGACCGGGCGGCCGACGCTGGTCATCGCCGAGGGCCTGACGCCCTACCTGGCGGAGGCGGACGGGATCGCGCTGCTGCGCAGGCTCGTCGAGCGCTTCGGCTACGGAGAGATGCTCTTCGACGTGGTCGCGCCGTGGACCGTGCGGGCCGCGAAGTTCTCGGGCTTCCTGCGCACCACGGGGGCGAGCTTCCACTGGGGAGTCGGCGACCCGCACGACCTGGAGATCAAGGTCCCGGGTCTGCACCTGCGCGGGTCGGTACCTGTCACCACGCTGCCCGGGGTGGCGAAGGTCGCGCCGCGCGACCGCTGGATCGCCCGGGCCATGAACGCCGCGCCGCCGCTGCGGAACGCGATGCGGGTGGTGCGCTTCGGTTTCGAGCGCGAGAGCCGCATCCCGGTCGAGCTGACCGGTCCGGCCGCCACCATGCTCGCCACGCTGCAGCTGCGTGCCCTGGACAACCGGTCGGCGGAGCCGCTGCTGGACGACCGGTGGGCCGACGACGCCGTGCGACGCCTCGACTACGACTTCACCAAGCTGGGAATGCGCGCGAGCAACGCGATCTCGGTGGCCGTCCGCGCCAAGGCGCTGGACGACCGGGTGCGCGCCTCGCTGCGTCCGGGGATGACCGTGCTGCACCTGGGTTGCGGACTGGACAGCCGCTTCGAGCGGGTGGGGCCGCCGACCGATGTCGAGTGGTACGACATCGACCAGCCCGAGGTCATCGCACTGCGCGAGCAGCTGTTCCCGTCGTCGAGCAACCGGCACACCCTCGGCCGCTCCGTCACGGATCCGGACCTGCTGACCGCGATCCCCTCCGACCGGCCCGTCCTCGTGGTCGCCGAGGGCCTGTCGATGTACCTGACCGAGCAGGACGGCCTGTCGCTGCTGCGCCGGATCGTCGCGCACTTCCCCAGCGGTGAGCTGCTGTTCGACGCGTTCAACACGCCGAGCATCCACCTCAACAACGTCGCCAACCCCGCGGTGACGCGCTCGGGTTCCCGCCTGCACTGGGGCATCGACGACCCGAACGACCTGGGAGTCCCCGCGCTCCAGCTGGTCTCGGAGATCTCGTTCCTGGACGCGCCGGAACTCGCGAGGTACCCGCTGCCCGCCAGGCTCGCCTTCCGCGCGGCGGCCAAGGTCACCACCTTCAACCGGCTCGGCCGCCTCCTGCACTACCGCTTCTGAGCGTCAGATCCGCCCTGACCTGGCGGCCGCGGGCGGTCCGTCAGGCCGCTGAGGGGTACCAGGCTTCCTGGAAGCAGCGGCGGGCTCGGTGGAGGCGGGAGCGGACCGTGCCGACGGGCAGGTGCAGGGTTTCGGCCATCTCCTCCTCGTTGAGCCCCCACGCCCGCAGGGTCAGCACCTCCCGGTGCGGGGTCGACAGCCGCTCCAGGACGTCGTTGATGTGCACCCGGTCCAGCGGGTTCGAGTCGTGGTGGGCTTCCACCGGCGAGTACGTCGTGCCGTCGTTGAAGCGCTTGGCAGCGCGAGGACGGGATTCGGTTCGTGCGCGGTCTTCATCTCGGAGGCTCGCTCCTCGGGGGAAACCGGTCGGGTGCGCTCAGGCGGGGAGCTCGTGCGGTGCGGACAGCGACGGCAGCGCGGAGCGGAGGTCGTCGCGGAACGCGCGCATGAACTCCGCGCTGAAGCAGGCGGTGTGGTGCGGCAGCTCGACGGCCAGCCGCCCGTCGAAGGTCACGACGCACGCCATCAGCGGGCTGCGGCCGGCCTGCGGGAAGTAGTGCTCCCGACCGGGCACGAGGCGCACGTCGGTCAGCTCCAGCCCGGCGGGCAGGCGGGGACCGGAGACCGCGCCCATGTTCGTCGCGATCACCGTGGCCATCTGCAGAGCGGGGTTGCGCGGGACCTCCGGGGTGATCCGCATGTCGTGGAAGTGCTCGCCGCGGGCGATCGCGGCGCGCAGGTGCTCGGTGATCTCCCCCGCCAGCGCAACGGGTTCCGGGTTCGCCGCCACCGGCAGCGCGTGCAGGTGGGTGGCCACGGCCGCGACCATCTCGGTGGGCGGCACCGGCGGGACGAGCCGGGAGCGCAGGTCGACCGGGGACAGGCAGCCGAGCACGCGCGGGGCGTCGCCGCCGAGGCGGGCGCGCGCGACGGACAGCAAGGCCGCGCTGATCAGCCCGTGCGCCGACACTCCCGCCGCGCGGGCGAACGCGCGCAGGGCGGTGGTGCGCTCGGCGTCCAGGAGAAGCCTCGCCGCCCCCATTGTTCCGGGAGAACGAACAACGTTCCTCAACACGCGTTTTCCCCGCACTTCGACCGAAATCCGGCAGGGCCGGGACCAGAAAAGTCGGGACGCCGAGCAGAAATCAAGACACGGGCCGCAGATGCTAGGGATTTCCCCAGGGTCGCGCTCGCGCCGCACCTCCGCGAGTCATGACGCAGGCCACTTCGAACGCACGGCAAGATCACCGTCACAGCTGCGCACAGCGGCTTCACGCCGGTTCTGCACCCCCGTGCAGCCTCCGGGCGCTGCGCGTTCCGGCGGTACCGCGGGGAAATGCGAATGGGCTGGATCACTGGTCGTGCGGAAACATTCTAGGTGTTTTCCTAGAACGGATATTTCTCCCCTCATCTCCGGTCTTGACCGGCCGAGTCGCGCTCGGACAAGGTTCACGCCGCAACGGGATCCCGCGAACGCCATCGCGATTCCCGGAACGCGCGAACGCATTTTCCCGATCATTCACCCCGGCTTTCCCGGCGCTTCCGGCGCCGCACGTCCGGGGCGGTCGGGCGCGGTCACCCCGGCCGAACCCGAGATCCGCGCCAGCCAGTTCTCGCTGCGGCACCCGCACGCCTACGGCCTCATCCAGGCCCTGGCCGCGCAGGGCGTCGTCGCCGACATGCGGGCGCCCGACATCCTCCGCTTCGGCGTCAACGCCCTCTACACCTCGCACCACGACGTCCTCACCGCCGCCACCCGCCTCCAACGCACCACCGCCGCAGGCGATTACGACCCCGCACCCCAGCGACCTGGCACCGTGACCTGATCCGCCAGCGGCACGCGGAAATTCGGTGGCCGGGTGCCGACCGCGGCGAGGAGGATGGCCGCCATGGGTGTTCCGGAGATTCGCGGGCCGTTCGTGGGGACCAGCGCCGTCGTGGTGCGCGACGGAGCGGTGCTGCTGGGGAGGCGGAAGGGCGCCCACGGCGCCGGCGAGTGGTCCTTCCCCGGCGGCAAGGTCGACCCGGGCGAAGCGCCGGAGGACGCCGCCGCCCGGGAGCTCGCCGAGGAGACCGGGCTGCTCGCCGTCGACATCACGACGATCTCCTGGACCAGCGACGTCTTCGACGACGAGGGCCTGCACTACGTCACCCTGCACCACCTGATCACCGCCGACGGCGAACCCCAGGTCCTCGAACCCGACAAGGTCGAGTCCTGGACCTGGCAGCCCTGGCACGCCCTCCCCGGCCCGCTGTTCACCCCGGCCCGCTCCCTGGTCGAAACCGGCTGGTGCCCACCGGGCGCCTGATCGGCGGAGACGAGGTCAGAGCTTGGTGAGGGGGACGCTGCCGATGAGCATGAGCTTGACCGTGCCCGCCGTGCCGAAGTCGATGGTGGCCGTGGCCCGGGGTCCTTCGCCGTCGGTGGCGACCACCGTGCCGAGCCCGTACTTGTCGTGGGTGACCTTGTCTCCCGCTTCGAGCTTGAGGGCGACCGTGTCCTTCCAGCCCTTCATGCTGGTGCTGCGCATCCCCCGCTCGGCAAGGCCCGCCTGAGCCGAGTCGCCGCCGGTGCGGTCGAAACCGCCTCGGCTGCCCCAGGTGCTGCGGACCTGCGGGGCGGCGCGCTCGGGCTCGATGCGGCGCCAGTGCATCAGCTCCTCGGGGATCTCGGTGAGGAACCGCGAGGCGGGGTTCGTCATCGGCTGCCCCCACGCCGAGCGCATCATGGCGCGCGACAGGTAGAGCCGCTGGCGAGCCCGGGTGATGCCGACGTAGGCCAGTCGCCGCTCCTCGGCGAGCTCGGTCGGATCGCCCAGCGCTCGGTTGTGCGGGAAGACGCCGTCCTCCCAGCCGCCGGAGAACACCACCGGGAACTCCAGGCCCTTGGCGGTGTGCAGGGTCATCAGGGTGACCAGGCCGTCGCCGGTCTCGGGCAGCGAGTCGGCGTCGGCGACCAGGGAGACCCGCTCCAGGAACGCCGCCAGCGAGTCGTCGGCCAGCGGGTCTTCGAGGACGTCGTCCGCGTCGTCCTCCGCCGCGGGCGCCACACCGGACACCACGGCCTCCGCCGACGGCGAGACCTCGGCGTCGGCGGGCAGCGGCGCTCCCGCGCGGGCCTCGGTGAACTCGCGGGCGACGGTGGTCAGCTCGGTCAGGTTCTCCAGCCGCGTCGCGTCCTGCGGATCGTCGCTGGCCTCCAGCTCGCCCCGGTAGCCGGTGCGCTCCAGGACCGTGTCGAGGGTCTCGGCGACGTCGTGGTCCGCGGCGACCTTGTGCAGCTCGTCGAGCAGCTCGACGAAACCGGAGATCGCGTTGCGGGCGCGCGTGTTGAGCAGCGGGACCTCACCGGCGGCGGCGCGGCGCAGGGCGGTGCCGAAGGAGATCCGCTCCTGCTCGGCGTGCACCGCGACCACGGCCTCCGCGCGGTCGCCGATCCCGCGCTTGGGCACGTTGAGGATGCGGCGCAGGCTCACCGTGTCGTCCGGGTTGTCCAGGACCCGCAGGTAGGCGAGGGCGTCGCGGACCTCGCGGCGCTCGTAGAAGCGGACACCGCCGACGACCCGGTACGGCAGGCCGAGGCGGATGAACACCTCCTCGAACACGCGCGACTGGTTGTTGGTGCGGTAGAAGACCGCGATGTCGTTGAACGTGGCCTCGCCCTGATCGACGAGCTTGTCGATCTCACCGGCGACGAAGGCGGCCTCGTCGTGCTCGTTGTCGGCGACGTAGCCGACGATCGGCTCGCCGTCGCCCGCGTCGCTCCACAGCCGCTTGTCGCGCCGGTTCGGGTTGCGCCGGATCACGGCGTTGGCGGCCGACAGGATCGTCTGCGTGGACCGGTAGTTCTGCTCCAGCAGGATGCTGCGGGCCTGCGGGTAGTCGCGCTCGAACTCCTCGATGTTGCGGATCGTGGCGCCGCGGAACGCGTAGATCGACTGGTCGGCGTCACCGACCACGCACAGCTCCGCCGGTTCCACGCCGCTCTCGGTGGGGCCGGTGCCGACCAGCTCCCTGACCAGCGCGTACTGCGCGTGGTTGGTGTCCTGGTACTCGTCGACGAGCACGTGGCGGAAGCGGCGGCGGTAGTACTCGGCGACCGCCGGGTGCTGCTGCAGCAGCTCGACCGCGCGCATGATCAGGTCGTCGAAGTCCATCGCGTTGGACTCGACGAGCCTGCGCTGGTAGGCGGCGTAGACCTGGGCGACCTTGCGCTCCACGTCGTTGCCCGCCTGCTGCGCCGCGTCCTCCGGCGTGATCAGCTCGTTCTTCAGGTTCGAGATGTTGATCGACAGCGTCCGCGCCGGGTAGCGCTTGGAGTCCAGGTCCTGCTCGCGGGCGATCATGGTGATCAGCCGCTTGGAGTCGTCGGAGTCGTAGATCGAGAAGTTCGACGACATGCCGAGCGTCTTGGCCTCGCGGCGCAGCACCCGCACGCACATCGAGTGGAACGTCGACACCCACATCACGTTGGCCCGGCGGCCGACCAGGTCGGCGACGCGCTCCTTCATCTCGGCCGCGGCCTTGTTGGTGAAGGTGATGGCCATGATCTGGCCGGGGTGCGCACCGCTGGCCAGCAGGTGGGCGATGCGGTTGGTCAGCACCCGGGTCTTGCCCGATCCGGCGCCGGCCACCACCAGCAGCGGCGAGCCGGTGTGCGTCACGGCATCGCGCTGCTGCGGGTTGAGCCCAGCCAGCAGCGCCTCCGGGTCGGGCCCGGACCGGCCGCGCGAGGCGGAGGACTGCACGGGCTCGTCGCCCTGCCATTCGAGATCGAGAGGGGTGCTCATCGTCGAACCACGTTACCGAACCGCCCGGACAGAATTTTTCCGTGTGAGCTCACTTCGCGTAGCGGTGCGGGTAGCGGAACCTGACACGCCGCGGTGCGATTTGCCCACGTGAGGTGAGGAGGAACGACTCCGCCGCGGAATACGTCCAGCAGGTGGGACGGGGTGACCAAGCAGTGGATCGGGGTCGGGGGTTGTGGCAGACTGGTGGTGTGCGAGCGCAGCAGTACGAGTTTTTCTACGGGCCCGGGACTCCGGCGCCCGTAGCTGCGTGAGCTCGAAAACCACTACGACGCCCCGGGGTCCTCGGACTCGGGGCGTTTCGCGTTCCGGGACGGGAACGGGGCCGGATCCGGAGGATTACGTCCGATGAACGCCACTGTGGACGGTGACCAACCGCAGTCCGAGAAGCCCTCGACTGAACGGGCTGCAGAGGCCATCAGCAACTTCCGCGAAGAGATCGACTACCTCGACGCCGAGATCCTGCGCCTGATCAAGCGCCGGGCCGAGGTCTCCCAGCAGGTCGGCCAGGCCCGCATGGCCGCGGGCGGCCCGCGCATCGTCTACAACCGCGAGATGGACGTGCTCGCCCGCTACCGCGAGCTCGGCCCGGAGGGACGCGAGATCGCCATGATCCTGCTCCGCCTCGGCCGAGGCCGGCTGGGCCACTCCTGACGTGCGCCGCGGGCGCCTTCGGCCTGGTCGAAGGCGCCCGCGGTCGGCGTCACACCGCGTGGTCGGCGGCGAGGTCGCGCTCCCGGGTCTCCGGTGCGCGGAACACCGCGATCAGGGTGACCACCGAGCACAGCCCCACGTAGATCGAGATCGGCAGCGAGGAGTCGAACGCGGCCAGCAGCGCCGTCGCGATGATCGGCGCCAGCGAACCGGCCACGATCGACGCCAGCTGGTAGCCGATCGACGCGCCCGAGTAGCGGACCCGGGTGCCGAACAGCTCCGCGAAGAACGCCGCCTGCGGCCCGTACATCGCGCCGTGGAACACCAGGCCGACGGTGGTCGCGAAGGTGATCACCCAGAACGACTTGGTGTCGAGCATCGTGAAGAAGAAGAACGCCCACACGCCCGTGCCCACCGTGCCCAGCAGGTAGATCGGCCGTCTGCCGAACCGGTCGGACAGCGCGCCCCAGATCGGGATGCTGATGAAGTGCAGCACCGAGGCGATCAGCGCCGCGTTGAGCGCGACCCCGCGCGGCAGGTCCAGGAACGTGGCCACGTAGGTGAGCACGAACGAGGTCAGCACGTAGTAGACGACGTTCTCGGCGAACCGGGCGCCCATCGCCGTGAGCACCTCGCTGCGGTAGCGGCTCAGCACCTCCAGGATCGGCGGCTTCTGCTCGGCGCCGCTCTCCTCCGCTTTGCGCTGCGCTTCCAAGAACACCGGCGACTCGGCGACGGCCAGCCGCACCCACAGCCCGATCAGCACCAGCACGCCGGAGAGCAAGAACGCGACCCGCCAGCCCCAGGCCAGGAACGCCTCGTCGGACTGCACCGCTGCCAGCACCGCCAGCACCGCGGTGCCGAAGACGTTGCCCAGCGGCACCCCGGCCTGCGGCCACGACGCCCAGAAGCCGCGGCGCTCGCTGGAGCCGTGCTCGGAAACGATGAGCACCGCACCGCCCCACTCACCGCCGATCGCGAAGCCCTGGATCAACCGCAGCGCGGTGAGCAGCAGCGGAGCCAGCACGCCCACCGACTGGTAGGTGGGCAGCAGGCCGATCGCGAACGTCGCGCCACCCATCATCACCAGGCTGAGCACCAGCAGCTTCTTCCGGCCGATCCGGTCGCCGTAGTGGCCGAAGACCAGCCCGCCCAGCGGCCGGGCGACGAAGCCGACCGCGTAGGTGATGAACGCGAGCAGGGTGCCCATCAAGGGATCGCCCGCCGGGAAGAACAGCTGGTTGAACACCAGCGCGGCGGCCGATCCGTAGAGGAAGAAGTCGTACCACTCGACGGTGGTGCCGACGAGGCTCGCCACCACCACGCGGGTGGTCGACGATCTGCTGGGTGCGGACTCGGTGGTCATGGCTGCGTCCTCCTTGACGGGCCGGTGTTCACCTCGGGACTTGACTGGTCAGTTCGCCGTCCAGCCGCCGTCCACGGACAGCGAGGCTCCGGTGATCGACGTGGTGCCCGGCCCGCACAGCCAGGCCGCGAGCTCGGCGACCTCCTCGGGTTCGACCAGCCGCTTGACCGGGGTGCGGGCCAGCAGCACGTCCTCGGTGACCTGCGCCTCGGGCACCCGGTGCAGTCGGGCCTGCTCGGCGACCTGGCGCTCCACCAGCGGCGTGCGCACGAACCCCGGGCACAGGCAGTTCGAGGTGACGCCGTGCGGAGCCCCCTCCAGCGCGATCGTCTTGGACAGGCCCTCGAGCGCGTGCTTGGCGGTGACGTAGGCGCTCTTGAACGGCGAGGCGCGCAGCCCGTGCACCGACGAGATGTTGATGATCCGGCCCCAACCGCGCTGGTACATGCCCGGCAGCGCGGACCGCACGATGCGGAACGGCGATTCGACCATCACGCGCAGGATCGCGGCGAAGACCTCCGGCGGGAACTCCTGCACCGGCGCGACGTGCTGGAACCCGGCGTTGTTGACCACGACGTCGGCGCCGTCGCCGAGGTCGTCGGCGTCGCCGGGATCGGCGAGATCGACCACCCGGGCCGTCGCCCCCAGCTCGTCGGCGAGCGCGGAGACCGCGTCAGCGGCCTTGTCGGCGGCGACCACCTCGGCTCCTGCCGCGACGAATCGCCTGGTGAGAGCGGCTCCGATGCCGCTCGCGGCCCCGGTGACCAGGACCCGCTTGCCGTTCAGATCGAGACCCGTTCGCTCGCTCATAGCGACAGAACCTAGGCGTGACGACGGTCTCGAACCAGAGGAGATCCACAACCTTTTCGAACCGATCGGCAAATCAGGGGGATCCCCCATATCGGACAGGCCTCGTCAAGGAGCAGACTGGTGGCATGGGCATGGTTATCGGTCTGGTCGCACTCATGGTGACGCTCGCCGCGGTGATCGCGGCCGCGGGGCACGCCGGCTATCTGGCGATGCTGACCTCTGCTGCGAAGAAGCGCCCGGGCGGGCAACCGGCTGCGGACTTCGCCAAGAAGCGCTACCCGATCGCCGGCGTCGGCCTGGGCGTGACGCTGCTGGCGCTGCTGATCAGCAGCGGCGATTCCACGGGTGCGGACGTCTTCGCGACCCTGCTCGGCCTCGGCGGCGGCGCCGGCTCGCTCAAGGCGCTCCAGAGCACGCAGAGCCGCTTCCGCAAGGGAGACTTCTGACCGTTCGGTCCTGAACCCGCCCGGCTCAGCGGCGCCGGTGGCGCGCAGCCGTGCAGCTCGTGGCCGCGTCCGCATCTTCGGTCCGCCTTTCGGTGACGTTCGTTCGAGTGGTCGTGCGGTGATATCACCCGTTCGGTGCATCAAGAGCGCCGTTCGGAGTACCGATCTCTCCGACGCGAAGCGCGCCGTGAACCACTTGCGGGTTGCAGAAAGTCGAGACCTCCGATGCACAGCGGCAGAACCATCGGCTGGAGCGGCCGACTCGATTGGCCGCCGCCGGCACCGACACCCACACCGTCCGCAGCGCAGAACCCGGCCCCCGGCCGGCACCGCAGGACCGACACCAGCGCTGCGCGGGCGCAGATCCCACCGCAGCGGACCGGGCCCGAGGAGTCCTCGCCCCGCGTGGTGATCGATCCGCTGACCGACACCGCACCCGTGGGCGGGTTGCACAAGTTCGACCTCGGCATGGTGCCCGCCTCGGTCACCCCGCCTCCGAGCTGGCGCCGCGCGGCGTGGTTCGCGATCGCCTCATCGGTGGCCGCGCTGGGCGGCCTGGTGTTCGCCACGACGCTGGTGTCCCACCACACGCCCCGCATCGAGGGCCTGGAGCTGCCGAGCATGCCGCGCGGCGGCGCGTACCCACCGCTGACCCGCGACCCCTACTTCCTGACCGGTGACCCGACGCGGCCGTCGGTCGCGAGCAGCACCGCCAGGCCGCCGGGAAGTCCGAACCAGCTGGCCGCGGGGGTGCTGCCGACCGGGACGTCGGGGCCGACCGCGCCCGGCGAGCCCGCCGGTGACGAGCCCGGCGACGACGAGGAGTCCGGCACGCCCGGCACCGGAGCACCCGGCACGGGAACACCTCCCGGCTCGAGCAGGCCGCCCACCACCGAGGCACCGCAGCTGTTGCAGCTGACCGACACCGAGGGGATGCAGCGCGCCAGCGAGCAGTACTACGGCGCGATCTCCAGCGGCGACCTGCCCGGCGCGTACGCGATGACCACCGGTCCGCTGCGCGCCGAGGGCTACGAGTCCTTCGCGGCCCGCTACTCCTACGCGACGCGGGTCGAGGTGCTGCAGGTCTACGTGACGCCGACGAGCACCGCGCACACCCTGCGGCTGACCTTGCCGGACGGCTCGGAGCGCGTGGAGCGCCGCGTGCTGCGCTACGAGATGGCCGAGACCCCGATGATCTCGTCGGACGAGCAGATCTCCTGACCACGGACCGTGTTCCACTGATCCGTTCGTGATCTTCGGGGCCATCCCTTCCGGTGATCTATCTGAAAGACCTTCCCATTCGAACGGAAGGCGGGTACCTCTTCACGCCGTGGAGCACGCCAGGGAGCGCACGACCTTCGACGACACCGTCACGGTCGCCGAGTTGATCCGGCGCGGCCCGCAGACCCCCGAGCAGGCCGGCCTGGCCGACGAGCTCGCCGGCTCCGACGCCGCGCCCACCCGCAGTCCGCAGGGCGGGCTGGTGGTGCTCACCGCGCTCGGCGTGCTGCTGCTGATCTCCGCCGCCGGGGCCGCCGCGCTGATCATGGCCAAGCCCGCGCAGCTCCCCCGTCCCACCCACTCCGCCGCCGCGATCAGCGGACTCCCCGCGCTGCGCCCCGACCTGGTGCTCGAAGCGACCTGGCCGTTCGGCGGCAACGGCGGCTTCTCCGCGGCCGCGGAGAGCGGCGGCAACGCCTCCGCCGACGAGCCGGACGACGCCCACCTGGCCAACCCCGCAGCGGGCAGCGCGAGCACCACCCTGGGCCTCGTCGAGGACTTCTACGGTCGCGCGCAGGACTCCCCGGAGCGCATCGGTGAGCTGCTCGCCCCCGAGCTCGGGCAGCCGACGGAGCTCACCCGGGCGTGGAGCGCGGTCGACTCGGTGGAGCTCACCGGCCTGCGGATGGAGCCGGACGGTTCGGTGCACGCCCAGGTGAAGGCGGTCTACCCGGACCGCCGCGAGGTGGTGCTGGACCAGCACCTGCACGTCTCGCCGGGGCCGCTGCCGCGCATCGTCTCCGCCGAGTTGCGCAGCGCACGGCAGTTCCAGCCGGGCAGATGAGCACAACAATGCGGCAACGACCCACACCCCCGCCGACCCGGTCCCGTCGGGACCACCACCGCCGGTACCGTGACGTGAGCCGATAGGTGCTGAGGGTCACGAACCCGGAGCGCCCGACGGCCCGGAACCGGACCACCAGCGAAAACGCCTGTGAGACGGGTCCGGGCCACCGCGGCCTCCGGCCCGGGCGGGGTAGCCTCGAAACCGGTCCTACCGATCTTTTCGACTTCGGACCTACGCCCACACGGCGTCGGCTAGGCTGCCGTATCGCGGTTCGGTAGCAACCCGAGTCGTGCTTTGAACGTGTACTTGTGGGGGGCCAAAGCCGGTCCGCCTAATCCGCCGGTGTTCGGTGGGGCAACGTCCGGGATTCCCGGGGTGCGGCCGCCGCTGGGCATCGATAGCAGTACGGGGAGACGTCGGTGAGCGACGAAGGTCGCCTGGTCGCCGGACGCTACCGGGTGCAGCGACGCATCGGCAGTGGCGCGATGGGCGTGGTGTGGGAGTGTGTTGACGAGCGCCTGCACCGCACCGTTGCGGTCAAGCAGTTGCTGTTGCAGCCCGGTCTTGATCCGGGAGAAGCCGAGGAAGCGCGGCAACGGGCAATGCGAGAGGGCCGGATCGCGGCCCGGCTCCAGCACTCGAACGCGATCTCGGTGTACGACGTGGCCGAGGACGAGGGGCAACCGGTCCTCGTCATGGAGTACCTGCCGTCGACGAGCCTGGCAGCGATGATGTCCGACCACGGCCCGCTGCCGCCGCGCGAGGTCGCGCGGATCGGTGCGGAGGTCGCGTCGGCTCTCGGTGCCGCGCACGCCGCGGGCGTGGTGCACCGCGATATCAAGCCGGGCAACATCCTGCTCGGCGACAACGGCCAGGTGAAGATCACCGACTTCGGCATCTCGCGGGCCCAGGGCGACGTGCAGGTCACCAAGACCGGCATGCTCGCCGGGACGCCCGCCTACCTGTCGCCGGACGTGGCGATGGGCCAGGAGCCGACCCCGGCCTCGGACGTGTTCTCCCTCGGAGCCACGCTCTACGCCGCCATCGAGGGCCACCCGCCGTTCGGCCTCAACGAGAACACGCTGGCGCTGCTGCACGCCGTGGCCGCGGGCAAGATCGAGCCGCCGCAGCAGGCGGGTCCGATGGCCCAGCCGCTGATGGCGATGATGGCCGCGCGCGTGCAGGACCGGCCGGACATGGCGCAGTCCCGCGAGATGCTGCAGGCCGTGGCCGACGGCGGCTCGGTGAACTCCATCCCGACGATGGCCGCACCGATCCCGCCCGCGCTGGCACCGGAGGCCCCGGACAACGCGACGAGCGTGATGGGCTCGGGCGCCGCAGCGGGCACCACGGTCGCCTACTACGAGGACGACCCGTACTCCGAGCGGCCCTACGAGGACGCCACGTCCTACATGGGCGCCGACACGCGTGCCGACTCGGCCGCCTACGAGGAGCCCCGGCGCAGCAAGCGCCCGGTGATCATCTCGGCGATCGCGCTGGTCGCTGTCGCGGTGATCGCGGTGCTGGTGACCTCGGCGCTGCGCGGTCCGGAACCGCCGCCGCAGCGGCCCGCCAACCAGCAGACGGAGGCCCCGCAGGTCCCGCCCCCGCCGCCGGAGACCACCACCGAGGAGGAGACGAGCACCAAGCAGACCCGCACCTCCACGCGGGAGACGCAGAGCTCGTCCGAGGAGACTCCCACCTCCGCCGAGGAACCGACGTCCACTCCCAGTCAGCCGACGTCGAGCGACGACGCGCCGACCTCGCAGCGTCCGACCCGGACCAGCACGAGCCCCAGCGGTAGCGTCACCACGCAGTGAGGTAGACCTGATCAAGGTCGACGTTTCGCGGCCGGAGTGCTCATCGACAGGTGAGCGCCCCGGCCGCAGGCGCATTTCGGCCCCGGTGCCGCCCGGAAGGCGTGGCCCAGTAACGTGGTTGCGGGCGTGACACCGTCGGGTGAAGCCGGCAGCGGGGAGTCGTTCCGCCTCAGTGCAAACGAAAAATCAGGCAGTCCTTAGACAGGCGAGCCCCGTCGGGCGAGCCAGTACCAGGAGACACCGGTGAGCGCCGAAGGTCGTTTGATCGCGGGCCGGTACCGCTTGCAGCAAAAGATCGGTAGCGGCGCCATGGGCGTGGTGTGGAAGGCCGTGGACGAGCGCCTCCACCGCACGATCGCCGTCAAGCAACTGCTGCTGCAGCCCGGTTACACCCCCGAAGAAACCGAGGAAGCACGTCAGCGGTCGATGCGCGAAGGCCGCATCGCCGCCCGCCTCCAGCACCAGAACGCCATCGTGGTGTTCGACGTGGCCGAGGACGAGGGCCAGCCGGTGCTGGTCATGGAGTACCTGCCCTCGACGAGCCTGGCCGCGGTCATCGACGAGCAGGGCGTGCAGCCGCCGATGCGGGTGGCGCGCATCGCCGTCCAGGTGGCCGGGGCGCTCGCCGCCGCGCACATGGCCGGCATCGTCCACCGCGACCTCAAGCCGGGCAACATCCTGCTCGGCGAGAACGACCTCGCCAAGATCACCGACTTCGGCATCTCGCGCGCCATCGGCGACGTCGCGGTCACCAAGAGCGGCATCCTCGCCGGCACTCCCGCCTACCTGGCGCCGGAGGTGGCGCTGGGCCGCGACCCGGCACCCGCTTCGGACGTGTTCTCGCTGGGCTCGACGCTGTACGCGGCGATCGAGGGCGGCCCGCCGTTCGGCACCGACGAGAACGCGATCAGCCTGCTGCACCGGGTCGCGCGCGGCCAGTTCGAGCCGCCGCGCCAGGCCGGGCCGATGACCCCGGTGCTGATGCAGATGCTGTGCCCGGACCCGGTCGACCGGCCGACGATGGCGCACACCCGCGACCTGCTGCAGGCCGTGCTCGACGGCCGTCCGGTGCCCAGCGCGGCTCCGGGTGCCGGCGCGGGCTGGCAGCGCCAGCAGCAGGCTCCCGCCCCGGCCCAGCACGGTGCCGGTCCGACGATGGCGTACCAGGGCGGCATGGGCGGCGGCGCGAACCCGCCCACCCGCGTGGGCGCCGCCGGTCCGGTGGCCGCCGCTGCTCCGCCGCGTCGCGGTGGCAAGCAGGTCGCGCTGTGGATCGTGGCGATCGTGGTGGCGATCCTGGTGGGCGTGCTCGCCGCGAACGCCTTCGGCTCCGGCTCGCAGAACCAGGGCGCTCCGTCGTCCGCCCCCGTGCCGCCGCCGGCTGCGCCGCCCGCACCGACGAGCTCGGCCACGCCGACGACCACGAAGTCGCCGGCACCGACGAGCAGTCACGCCCCGACGTCGAGCGCGACGAGCACGAACAAGCAGGTGACCAAGGAAGAGCTGGTCTCCACGGTCAAGAAGTACTACAAGCTGGTGCCCAAGGACCTCGACGAAGCCTGGGAGCTGCTCGGGCCGAGCCTCCAGTCGCAGGGCAAGGAGCGCTACCAGGCGTTCTGGAAGCAGATCGACGACGTCAAGATCATCGGTGAGCCGGTGCAGTCCGGCGCCAACGTCGTGGTCACCCTGCAGTTCACCAAGGACGGCAAGAAGAGCACCGAGATGCACGTCCTCGGCATGGTCGCCAACACCGACGGCGACGCCCTGATCAACACCGACAACCGGACCT
Source organism: Saccharopolyspora karakumensis (assembly GCF_004349225.1). Lineage (NCBI taxonomy): Bacteria > Bacillati > Actinomycetota > Actinomycetes > Pseudonocardiales > Pseudonocardiaceae > Saccharopolyspora > Saccharopolyspora karakumensis. The sequence continues at coordinate 8,710 of NZ_SMLA01000067.1, read as the reverse complement.
GATCAGGCCGCGATCTCGGTCAGGCAGTCGATCAATGACCGCGCAGCGGGCAGGTCGGCGACGGCTTCGCGGACGGCGACGTGGAGGCGGCGGACCGGCTCCGGGTTGGTGACCGGGCGGATCTCCACGTCCGGGTGCACCACGTTCAGCCCCAGCTGCGGCACCAGGGCGACGCCCAGGCCCGCCGCGACGAAGCTCTGCGCGGAGTAGGTGCTGTCGGTCTCCAGCGCGACGCGCGGGGTGAAACCAGCGCTGGCGTAGGCGTCGAGGAGCAGCCGCGAGCAGATCCCGCCGCTGGTCACCGCGCTGTTGATCCAGGAGTCGTCGGCCATCTTCGCCATGTCGACGCTGTCCTGCTCGACCTGCGGGTGGGAGCGGGGCAGCACCACGCGGTACGGGTCGTCGGCCAGGTGCACCAGCCGCACGCCGTGCCGCTGCGGCACCGCGTCGCCGAGCACGATGACCGCGAGGTCCGCCTCGCCGGCGACGACGTCGTCGAGCAGGCCCTCCTCCTGCAGCTGCAGGTCCAGCTGCACCTCGGGATGTTCGGCGCGGAACTTGGCGACCGCCTGCGGGATCAGGCCGACGGCCGCGGTGGTGAAGAACCGCACGCGCAGCAGCCCGGTCCGGCCCGCGCGGATGTCGGCGAGCTCGACCTCGGTCTCGTTGAGCACCTCGGAGATCTGCCCCGCCCGCTCCGCCAGCAGCGTGCCCGCCGGGGTGGGGCGCAGGCCGCGGCCTGCCTTCTCCAGCAGCGGGGTCCCGGCCTCCTTCTCCAGGGTGGACAGCTGCTGGCTGATGGCCGAAGGGGTGAACCCGAGGTTGGACGCGGCGGCGCTCACCGAACCGCTGGTGACCACCGCGCGCAGGACCTGCATCCGCCTGACGTCGAGCACGCCGCCGATACTACAGCATTTCTTAACGGTTAGTTGAGATTAATTCGCTTGTCCTTACTCCTCGGCTTTTGCAAGCTGGTCTCACCAACACGACGGCACTGGGGAGCGGCCATGAACAACCCGACCAGCTATCTGCGACTGGGCGCGCTCGCGCTCTTCTGGGGAGCGAGCTTCCTGCTGATCAAGCTCGGCCTCGAAGCGCTGTCGCCGACGCAGATCGCGCTGGGCCGCATCGTGCTGGGCGCGCTGACCCTGCTGGCCATCTGCGCGGTGCGCGGCCTGCGCATCCCGGGCGACCGGAACCTGTGGCGGCACATCGCCGTCGCCGCCGTGTTCGCCAACGCGCTGCCGTGGGTGCTGCTGGCCGTCGGCGAGCAGAGCGTCGAGTCCGGACTGGCCGGCGTCCTCAACGCGACGACTCCACTGTGGACCGTTCTGTTCGGGCTGCTGGCCGGGCGTGAGGCCCTGCCACCGCGTCGCGCCGCGGGGCTGCTGATCGGATTCCTCGGCGTGCTGGTCATCTTCGCCCCCTGGCAGGGCGGCGCGATGCTCGGCTGGGGCGTGCTCGCGTGCGTCGCCGCGTCGGCGAGCTACGGCATCGGATTCGTCTACACAGGATGGTTCATCACCGGGCGGGGCGTACCGCCGCTGGCCCTGGCGACCATGCAGCTCACCGCCGCGATCGGGTTCTCGCTGCTCGCGCTGCCGATCGACGGGCTGCGGATGGTGCACTGGGACCCGGTGGCGCTGCTGGCGGTCCTCGCCCTCGGCGTCGTCGGCACGGGCATCGGCTTCGCGCTCAACTACCGGCTCATCGGCGACGAAGGGGCCACCACGGCTTCCACCGTCACCTACATCATGCCGATCTTCTCGGTGCTGCTCGGCTGGCTCCTGCTCGGCGAGCAACTCCCGTTCCGCGTCCTGCTCGGCATGGCCGTGGTCCTGCTCGGCATCGCCCTGACCCACCGCAAGAGCTCAGGCCCGTCGATCGCCACCCGCCTCTGGACGGCCGCCAACCGAGCCTCCCACCTCTACGCAGACCTGGCCACGAACCACCCCATGAAGTGATTCGAGCTCGGTCCACGGGGAGAACGACCTGCGAGCGGCGCAGCCGCGAGCCGTGAAGACCGCCCTCGCAACCTGCACCGCCATGCAGAACGAGTCCTCTCAGACGAGACGCCGGTCTGAGGCCCAGCGGGAGAGTTCGTAGCGGTTGGAGAGCTGGGTCTTGCGCAGCACGCTGGAGACGTGGGTTTCCACGGTCTTGACCGAGATGAACAGCTCGGAGGCGATCTCCTTGTAGGCGTAGCCGCGCGCCAGCAGGCGCAGGACCTCCCGCTCCCGCCGGGTGAGCAGGTCCAGCTCGGGGTCACCGACGGGTGCCGCGTTCGGGCCCTCGGAGAAGGCGTCGAGGACGAAACCGGCCAGGCGCGGCGAGAACACCGCGTCCCCGGCCTTGACCCGGGAGATCGCGTCCACCAGCTCGCGCCCGGAGATGGTCTTGGTGACGTAACCGCGGGCGCCGCCCCGGATGACCGCTATGACGTCCTCGGCCGCGTCGGAGACCGACAGGGCCAGGAAGACGATCTCGCTCCTGTCGTCACCGGACTGGGCGCGGACCTGCCGGAGGACTTCGGCACCGCCGCCGTCGGGCATGTGGACGTCGAGCAGCACCACCTCGGGCCGGTAGTGGCCGATCCCGGCCACGGCCTCGGCGACCGAGCCCGCTTCGCCGACCACTTCGACGGCGTCGGCGGCGGCGAGCTCGGCGCGCACCCCGGCGCGGAACAGCGCGTGGTCGTCGACGAGGAACACCCGGACCGGGCGGGACTCCTCGGTGGCTTCACCGGTCACAACATCCTCCGCAACGTCGTTTCCCCTGGCAGGCTACGCTTCACGCCGCCGACCTGGGCATTTCCATGGCCACCTCGGTCCCCTGACCGGGCGAGGTGCGCACCTTGACCTTCCCGCCGTGCCGCTGCACGCGACCTCGGATCGAATCGGCCAGGCCGTGCCGGTCGTCGGGAACGGCGTCCGGGTCGAACCCGGCGCCGCGGTCGCGCACGAACACCGACACCAGGTCGGGTTCGACCTCCGCGTAGGCGCTGACCTCGCTGACCCCGGCGTGCTTGGCCGCGTTGACCAGCGCCTCCCGGGCCGCGTTGAGCTGGGCGGTGAGCCGGTCGTCGACCTCGCAGTCCCCGACGACGACCTGCTGCACGGTGATCGCGAAGTGGTCCTCCACCTCACCGCAGATCCGCGCCACCTCGGCGGCGAAGGTCCCCTTGCTGGTCACCTCGGTCTCGGCTCCGTAGCCGTCCGGGCCGTAGAGCCAGCCGCGCAGCTCGCGCTCCTGCCCGCGGGCGAGCCTGCGGACCTCGCGCTCGGAATCGGCCTGCTTCTGGATCAGCGCCAGCGTCTGCAGCACCGAATCGTGCAGGTGCGCGGCGATCTCGGCGCGCTCCTGGGAGCGGATGCGACTGGCGCGCTCCACGTTGAGGTCGCGCACCAGGCGCACCCACCAGGGCACGGTGAGCACGGCGACGCCGACCAGCGTGGCGCCGGAGGCGAGCAGCCCGGTCGGCAGCGCGTCCAGCGAGGTCGTGCTGCCGACGAGCAGCGCCATGCCGAGCACCACCAGCACCGCGCCGGACAGGACGCGGATCCAGGCGCTGCGCGCACCCGATCCCAGCAGGGCGCCCGCGACCCCGGAGCGGGCTCCCTGCCGCCAGCGGCGGCGTTGCGAGTCGTCGGCCTCCCGCCACACCACGGCCGCGCCCACCAGGGCGACGACCAGCGGCACGGTCAGCCAGGCCGGCATCGACAGCACGGCGCCGAAGGCGACCAGCGCACCGACGCCGAGCAGCACGATCCCGAAGCCCTGCTGCCACTCCTGCCTCGTCGCCGGGCGCGAGCCGCCGCCCTGCGGGACGAACACCCACAGCAGCGCGTAGGCGAGGATTCCGGCGCCGCCCAGGGCCGAGAGGATCGCGAAGGTCATCCGCACCCACAGCACCCGGACGCCCAGGTGCTCGGCCACGCCCGCGCACACCCCGGCCAGCAGCCGCCCGTCGCGTGTCCGGCGCAGCGGCGGGTGCGCGGGGTGCACCTCGTCGGCGGAGGGACTCACGACGTTCAGCCGGTCGGTCCGCAGCGGGTTCACCTTGTGCTGAGCGCGCGGGGTCTTCTCGTCGGGGGCCATCACGTCATCGATGGTCACACGGTCGAGGGCCGCCAGGCATCAGGGACTGCCCTGACAAACCCGGAAACGGGCCGGTTCCGGGTCGCACTCAGGGGCGTCCCCGATTCCCGCGAACGGCGCCGGATCGGATAGTGGTCGGTATGAACAGCACGCAGCAAGCAGGTGGTGTCGAGGCCACCGTGCGCGACTTCTGGGCCACCCGGCCCGTCCGCCCGACCGCCGGGAGCAAGGTGGCGGGCGTGTCAGCGGCGATCGGACGGCGCTACGGCGTCGACCCTATCCTCGTGCGCGTCTCGTTCGTGGTGCTCACCTGCTACGGCGGCGCCGGCATCGTCCTGTACATGCTGGGCTGGCTGCTGTTCCCGAAGGAGGCCGCGCCGCTGCCCGGCCAGACGACGCCGAGCCGCGAACCCACCCGGACCTGGATCGCGGCCGTGCTGGTGGTCCTGCTGTTCCCCGGCATGCTGTGGATGATCAACTCGATGGCGGTGCTGGGGCTGGCCGCGGGCCCGATCGCGCTGTACTTCCTGCACCGCAACCAGGGCGACCGCCAGGTCACCGGGACCGAGAACCCACCGCCCCAGGCCACGCCGACCGGCGAGAACACCTGGGTCTACCCGGGTGTGACCGCGCAGCAGCAGACCCCGCCCGCGTGGGACCCGCTGGGGGCCGCGCCGTTCGCGTGGGACCTCCCTGAACCGCACGAGCCCGAGCCGCCGGAACCCGAGCACCGGCGCTTCCGCTGGTACAACCCGGCCGCGCTGCTGGTCGTGTTCGTGTGCACGACGGTCGTCGCGTCGCTGGGCGCACCGACCTACTTCGTGCTGGCGACCGCGCTCGGGCTGCTGGGCGCGGCGATGGTGATCGGCGCGTTCCTGCACGTGGGCCGCTGGCCGATCGTGATCGCCGTGCCGCTGACGATGATCGCCCTGCTCGCCTCGGTGGTGCACCAGGACCGGATCAGCGACGTGGACGTCGCGGACTTCGGCGTCGGCGACGTGCGGTTCTCCCCCGCCTCGATCTCGGAGGTGTCGCCGAGCTACGAGCGCTCCGCCGGGACGATCGACCTCGACCTGTCCCAGCTGCAGATCAGCAGCGGTCAGGTCGTGCGCACCGGCGCCCACGTGGGCGCGGGCCACGTCCAGATCCGCGTTCCCTCCACTGTGGACGTCCGGGCGGAGTGCGGGGCCGACGTGGGCGAGGTCGACTGCCTGAACCGGTACGCCAACGGCCGGAACCTGCACCAGGCGATCACCGACCAGGGACCGGATGGGCCCGGCGGCGGCGAAATCGTGCTCACCGCGACGGCGGGCACCGGAAACGTGGAGGTCATCCGTGACTGACGAGAGCAAGCCCTACGAAGGGCCCGACCCGATCCTGCTGATCGCGGGCACCATCTCGGCGATCATCGCGGCCGCGGTCGCGCTCGACCTGGAGAGCCAGTTGCAGTGGATCCTGGCCGGCGCCGCGGTGCTCGTGGGGATCGTGCTGCTGGTCATCTCACTGCGCAAGCGCAGCGACTGAGATTCCCAGTTGTGCCGCGTTTTTCGCGGCCATGGGTGAACTTCTCCGGGAATTTTTCCCGTTCCTGCTCCGAACGCCGATCTGCACTCTTCCAAAACTCGCCAACACCCCCCGGGTGCGGTGCCGGTCTGCTGATACTGCGGTCTTGATCGATCCGAACAGCGTTGCTCCCCACAATCCCCGCAAGGAGCTGCCATGACCAGGAACCGCGTGCTCGCAGGCGGTGCCGTGCTCGCCCTGTTCGTCTCGCTCCCGTCCGCCGCAGCGGCGCACCCGAGCGAGGCGCACGAGGACGTCAAGCCGCGCGCCGAGGTCTTCTTCGACGACTTCTCCGGTAGCGAGCTCGACCGCTCGAAGTGGCAGGTCGAGGTGACGGGCGAGAACTTCGGCACCGTCAACAACGAGCAGCAGGCGTACGTCGACTCGCCCGAGACGATCTACATCGACCACGACGGCGGCACCGGTGCCCAGAACGGCGCCTTGGCGCTGCACCCGCGCTTCAAGCAGGGCTTCCAGGCGCCCGACGGCGGCACCTACGACTTCGTGTCGGGCCGGGTGAAGACCGAGGACAAGTACGAGTTCACCTACGGCAGCTACTCCGCGCGCATCAAGCTGCCGGAGAACGCCACGGCCTCGGGCCTGTGGCCCGCCTTCTGGTCGCTGGGCACCAGCATCAACGAGGGCGAGCCGTGGCCGGCGTGCGGCGAGGTCGACGTGATGGAGCACGTCGGCGAGCCGTGGACGAGCTCGGCCATGCACGGCCCCGAGTACAACGGCAACACGCCGATCACCCACCAGCAGAACTTCGAGGGCAAGGACCCGGCCGACTGGCACACCTACCGGGTGGACTGGACGCCGGAGGGCTTCACCTTCTTCCTCGACGACACCCAGACCTACCAGGTCACCAAGGCCGAGTTCGACGCCAACGGCTGGACCTGGGTCTTCGACGACCCGCAGTTCATGATCCTGAACTTCGCCCTGGGCGGCCAGTACCCGCAGGGCGTCAACGGCGTCACCGAGCCCTACCCGGGCCTCCCCCAGGAGAGCGTCGACAAGGTCAAGGCAGGCACGGCCCGCTACCTCGTCGACTGGGTCAAGGTCGAGCAGTGAGGCAGGGAGTGGATTCACCACTCATCTTGCTAGGCGGTGCGGGTAGCGGAACCTGACACGCCCTTCTGGCTCCGGGATCCGAGACTGATGTGACCAATGCACGGCGCTACGGCTGTCCTCCCCAGAAGACGTGTCAGAACCCGCGGCGGTGCGAGCTGCGAGGGTGGTCATCACGCCTCGCGGCTCCGCCGCATGCGCCTGATCGAAAATCCAGGGCCGCGCGAGAAAGGTCCCTCTGACCTGGCCAGAGGGACCTTTTCAGCTCATTCCCACTCGATGGTGCCCGGGGGCTTGGACGTGACGTCGAGCGTCACCCGGTTCACGTCGGAAACCTCGTTGGTGATGCGGGTGGAGATCTGCTCCAGGACGTCGTAGGGCAACCGGGTCCAGTCCGCGGTCATCGCGTCCTCGCTGGACACCGGCCGCAGCACGACCGGGTGGCCGTAGGTGCGGCCGTCGCCTTGAACGCCGACGGAGCGGACGTCGGCCAGCAGCACCACCGGGCACTGCCAGATGTCGCGGTCGAGACCGGCGGCGGTGAGCTCCTCGCGGGCGATGGCGTCGGCGGCGCGCAGCGTCTCCAGCCGGCCCGGGGTGACCTCACCGATGATGCGAATGCCCAGGCCGGGGCCGGGGAACGGCTGCCGGTGCACGATCGTCTCGGGCAGGCCCAGTTCCAGGCCGACCCGGCGGACCTCGTCCTTGAACAGCGCGCGCAGCGGCTCGACCAGCGAGAACTGCAGGTCTTCGGGAAGCCCGCCGACGTTGTGGTGGCTCTTGATGTTGGCCGCGCCGGAACCGCCGCCGGACTCCACGACGTCCGGGTAGAGGGTGCCCTGCACCAGGAAGTCGATGTGGTCGCCCTCGGCTCCGGCTTCGGCCTGCAGGTCGCGGGCGGCCTGCTCGAAGACGCGGATGAACTCGCGACCGATGATCTTGCGCTTCTCCTCGGGGTCGGTGACCCCGGCGAGCGCGCCCATGAACCGGTCGACGGCGTCGATGGTCACCAGCCGGACGCCGGTGGCGGCGACGAAGTCCCGCTCGACCTGCGCCCGCTCGCCCGAGCGCAGCAGACCGTGGTCGACGAACACGCAGGTCAGCTGGTCACCGATGGCGCGCTGCACGAGCGCGGCGGCGACGGCGGAGTCCACGCCGCCGGACAGGGCGCAAATCGCGCGGCGGTCGCCGACCTGCTCGCGGATCGCGGCGACGGTGTCGTCGACGATGGACGAGGTGGTCCACTGCGGGCGGACCCCGGCGATCTCGTGCAGGAAGCGGCGCAGGACCTCCTGGCCGTGGGGGGAGTGCACGACCTCGGGGTGGTACTGCACGCCGGCCAGCCGGCGCTCGACGTTCTCGTACGCGGCGACCGGGGTGTCCTTGGTGCCCGCGGTGACCTGGAAGCCCTCGGGGGCCTTGCTGACCGAGTCGCCGTGGCTCATCCACACCGGGTGGTGGCCGGGCAGGTCGTTGTGCAGCCGGCCGCCGTCACCGCTGATCTCGACCTCGGTGCGGCCGTACTCGCGGGTGCCGGTGTGCTCGACGGTGCCGCCGAGCGCGGCGGTCATCGCCTGGAAGCCGTAGCAGATGCCGAACACCGGGATCCCGGCGTTGAACAGCTCGGGATCCACCTGCGGCGCACCGTCGGCGTAGACGCTGGAGGGGCCGCCGGAGAGGACGATCGCCGCGGGATTGCGGGCGGCGATCTCGGACACCGGGGTGTCGTGCGGCACGACCTCGGAGTAGACCTGCGCCTCGCGCACGCGCCGAGCGATCAGCTGGGCGTACTGGGCGCCGTAGTCGACAACGAGAACAGGCCCGTTGGCGCTGTTGCTTGCGGAACCGGACACGTGGTCGCCGACCTCCTTGGCCATCGCAGTGCGGTCCGGTCATTGTCGCAGGTAACGAAGGCCACAACCGCATCGACCCGGGGTTTGCGCCCCGCCACCCACCGCGGAACAACGACGTCCCCCACCGC
>NZ_SMLA01000066.1:0-31790 GCF_004349225.1 Saccharopolyspora karakumensis | reverse complement strand
GGTCCCCACCGGCCACCCCCACACGACCACGACGCACCTCACCCCCACCCCGGCACGGTCCCGGGTTTCGGATTTCAGTGGAAACCCGAAGCCCGATTTCAGTGGAGATCCGGCCCCAGGTTCCGTGCGAACCCCCGGGGTCCGATTTCCACTGAAATCGGGCACGCGACCGGACACCGCAGGTCATCGAGCGTGGGGATCGGGTGTGCGGTCGGGGGTCACTCGCTCAGGTGCAGGAGGACCTTGCTGCTGCCGGTGGTTCGGTCGGCAGCGACGGCGAGGGCTTCGGCGGCTTGGGTCAGGGCGTAGGTGTGGGTGATCAGCGGGGTGACGTCCAGGCCCTCGGCCAGGGCGGTGAGGGCGTCGGTGATCTCGTCCGCGAAGCGGTACGAGCCGGTCCAGGTGATCTCGCGGGTCACCAGGTCGCCGAGCGCCGCCGGAGCGGGCTCGCCGGGGAGGTTGCCGACCTGGACCACGGTTCCGCCGCGCGCGGTCGCGCGCAGCACGGGGCCGATGGCCGCCGGTGCGCCCGAGGCCTCGAAGGAGATGTCGACGTCCTCCGGCAGCGATTGCGCTGACAGATCGCGGGTTTCGTCGGCTCCCATGCGCTTGGCGATCTCCAGCGAGGAGGCGGCGAGGTCCGCGGCGACCACGGCGGACGCGCCTTTGTGCTTCGCGGCGGCGACCACGAGCGCGCCGATCGGCCCGGCACCGTTGACCAGAACCGTTCTGCCGCGCAGGGATCCGGCCCGGTTCACCGCGTGCAGCGCGACGCCGAGCGGCTCGGCGAGCGCGCCCTGCTGCGTGGACACCCCGTCCGGCAACGGGCGCAGCTGCCCCACCGGGACGGTCCGGTACTCGCTGAACCCGCCGTCGGTGTGCGGGTCGAACGCCGCCGAACCGAAGTAGCGGACGTGCGGGTGCAGGTTGCTGCGTCCCTCCGGGTACGCGTGCTCGCCGACCAGCTCGGCCGGGTGCACCGTCACCGGCTGACCGACCTCCACACCGGAAACCCCGGGCCCGAGACCCGCCACCCGTCCGGCGACCTCGTGGCCGAGGACCATCGGGTGGCGCAGGACGGCCGTGCCGGTGCCGCCGTGACGCCAGTAGGAGATGTCGGATCCGCAGATCCCGCCCCACTCCAGCGCCAGCAGCACCTCGCCCTCGCCGGGCACCGGGTCCGGGACCTCGTCGACGCGGACGTCGCGGTTCCCGTGAACGACAACGGCTTTCACAGTGCGTCCTCCAGTCGGACGAGGTCGCGGCCACGCGTCTCGGGCGACACCCAGGCGGAGACGAGCGTGATCAGCGAGTAGACGATGAGCATCGCGGCGATGGGCCACCAGTGCTGCGTCCACGCGGTCAGGCTCGCCGCCATGACCGGGCCGATCGCGGTGGCCAGCGTGCCGCCGATCTCCTTGGCCACGGCCAGCTGCGTGAACCGGGTGCGCGAACCGAACAGCTCGGCCATCGTGACGCTCTCCACCGCGAACAGGCCGAGCACGCCGATGTTGAGGCCGAGGACCATCGCGATCGTCAGCATCACCGTGTTCCCGCTGGCGATGGTGGCCATCATCGGCACCGCGATGATCGCGGTCAGCAGGCTCAGCGCCAGGTAGACGGGCCGCCGGCCGAACCGGTCGCCGAGCAAGCCCACCAGCGGGATCGTGACGAATCCCAGCAGCGAGCCGTAGACGATGGCGTTGGTCGGCACCGATCGGCTCACCGCCAGCGAGGAGGCGATGTAGCCGACGAGGAAGGTCTGCACGAGACCGGAGTTGCCGGCCTGGCCGAAGCGCAGCCCGAGCGAGAGCAGGAACGCCCTGCCCTTGCGCTGCTTGAGACCGGACTCGATGGCGCCCTCGGCCTTCGGCTCGACGTCCTCGCGCTCCTCGAAGACCGGGCTCTCCTTGAGGTTCGACCGCATCCACACTCCGAACAGCAGCAGCACGAAGCTCAGCAGGAACGGCACCCGCCAACCCCAGGCGATGACCTGCTCCTCCGAGAGCACCAGCAGCAGCAACGCCCACAGCCCGGAGGCGGCCAGGGTGCCCGAGTTGGTTCCCAGCGACACCAGCGAGGAGATCAGGCCGCGGCGCTTGACCGGCGCGTACTCGACGAGCATCACCGTCGCCCCGGCGATCTCGGCGCCCGCGCCGAAGCCCTGGACCAACCGCAACGCCACCAGCAGGATCGGAGCCGCGATGCCGATCGTCTGGTACGGCGGCAGGACGCCGATGAGCGTGGTCGACGCGCCCATGATCGTGATGGTCAGGAACAAGACCTTCTTGCGGCCGATCCGGTCGCCCATCCGCCCGAAGTAGAAGGCGCCGACGAGCCGCGCCACGTACCCGACGCCGTAGGTGGCCATCGCCGCGATCAGCCCGATCGCGGGGCTGACGTCCGGGAAGAAGATCTTGTTGAACACGATGGCCGCCGCCAACGAGTACAGCTGGAAGTCCATGAACTCCATCGCGGTACCCAGCCAACCCGACACGGCGGCCTTGCTCAGCTCGCGAGTAGAACGTCTCACGGCACCCGCCGTCTGGGTGCTGTCCGTCATCGTGCGCTCCTTTGCTCCACGCCGCCGACTGATGTGGCAGTACTGGTATACAAGCACTGACCGATCAGCCGGGTCAACCCTCGTCTAGTCTGACCCCGTGCCCGAGTCCAGGAAGCGCTCCAACCGCCGAGTCATCTACGAGACGCTGCGGCGCAAGGTGCTGACCCTGGAGCTCGAACCCGGCGAGGCGCTGTCGGAGAAAGACCTGGCCACGGCCCTGGGCGTGAGCCGCACGCCGGTGCGCGAGGGGCTGATCCTGCTCGCCGAAGAAGGCCTGGTGCAGGTCTTCCCGCAGATCGGCTCGTTCGTCTCGCGCGTGGACCCGCAACGGGTCGCCGACGCCCAGTTCCTGCGCGAGGCCGTCGAGCTCACGGCGCTGGAGGACATGCCTGCCGACCTCGACGCCGAGCTGCTGGCCGAGCTGGACGACAATCTCGCCCGCCAGCGCTCACCCGAGATCGACGTGGAGGAGTTCTTCGCCCTCGACGAGGAGTTCCACCGCGGACTGCTGCGCCTGTCCGGTCACGAACGCGCCTGGCCGACGGTCGTCTCGGCCAAGGGCCACCTCGACCGCGCCCGGCGCCTCGGCCTGGAATCGAGCCCGCCGCAGGTCTACGCGGACCAGCACGTCGACATCCTCGACGCCATCCGAGCCCACGACCTGGACCGCGCCCGCGCCACCATGCGCACCCACCTCCGCGCGGTCTTCGCCGACATCGAACACCTCCGCAACCGCAAACCCGACCTCTTCGCCTCGGAAGACGAAGCCACCCCGGTCCGCAAGAGCGTCATCGTCTGGCAGTGACCCGAGGTGGCTGCCCCGTTCCGGAATTCAACGGGTGAAACGGCCTTCGATCACGAGCCTTTCGGGAAGAGACCATCCCGCTCCTGGACACCGGCGGGCCTTCGGGCCGGGCGCCGGAACGTGGTGAGCACAGCGAGCGCTCTGATAGCCCGTTTCTCCCCAGCGAGAAGCACGACGGAACCGGCTACCAGAGTCAGGATTGCCGCTGGCGCATGCCGAAGCAGGAGGGCCAACAAGGCGATCGATGCGGGCGCACCGATGAGGATGACACCGGACGAAGACATGACGCGTTCTCCCTCGTGGAGCGAGGCGCAACCGCGTCAGGGCATGACGCTTCCGCCTCGGCTGTGAAGAAAGAACGCCTGCGCCTCCACGGCCAACCGCCCCCCAGGATTCCGGTCACCGAGTCAGGAACAGACGATCTGGTACACCGAAATTGTCTGGGAGCCATCGACTCTCCGGATACCGCTGTTCGGCTGGATCGCTGGGCTCGACGGACGCCGAGCCCAGCGACGCACCTCAGGTCGTCCGTCCGGTCAAGAACGAGTAGCAGTCCGCGCAAGTCGGAAAGCAGATCCAGTCCACCTCCGTCGGTTGCGCAAGTGCCGCCTCCGATCCGCACGCGGATGTGCCCGCAACCTCTCCCTCCCATCGGCGTCCGGCGAACGCGTGACGCACACCTCCTCCTGCCGTGCTCGGGATCGGGAACCAGAAGTGCCGCTCCCACGTGCCGACTTCCCGAGGCTCCGACTGAATCTCGTTCATCGCAGCACTGCCCGCGGCTGAACGATCACACACATCGGCAAGGCCCGATTCCTTCCTGGTAACGCATGCGCCGAATGCGCAGTGGCACCAGGAGACCGCGAAAGCGAATCCGAAGCCCGGACAAGCTGTCCGGGATGATCAGGCACTTTCGGGTGACTCGGGCTTCACGACGCGACCGACCACGTCGAGGATCCTCTCCCAAGGCAGCTCCTTCTCAGCGGAACTGCGCGGCTCGTGGAGGGGCCAGTACTCGTCTCCGATCAGCAGCTGGACACCTGCACCGCGCAGGGCCTCGATGTGGGCGTTCCACGCGGGTTGACGCGTGTGCGCGGCATTGACCCGCGGGAACACCACGATCGGAACATCGTGCGCACCGATCGCTTCGCACACGGTGGTCAGAGCCTGGTTGTCTGAGATACCGAGTGCCAGTTTCGCGACGGTGTTGGCCGAAGCCGGGCAGACCAGGTAGCAATCGATCTGCGGGTGGGGACTCGGGGCGCTCGGCATCCGAGGAGCCGTCCGGCACGGGAGTCCGGCCACCTGCTCGATCCGCTCACGTTCTCCGGTGTCTTCCAGCCAACTCCCAGCAGTTGGCGTGAGCGTGACAGCCACACGCCAACCTCGCGCGAGAGCCGGTTCCACGAGGCTCGTCCGGATCTGCTCCACGCCCCCGGCCGCCGACCCGATCAGCCCCAGCGTTCGCGTGCTCATCGCACCGCCCGGCAACGCTCGGCCAAGGCCATCAGCGGCGATGATCTCCCACTGCTGACAGGAGAACGCCGGTACACGGTCCGCACGACCTCACGCACGACCGATGAGTGTCGGACGAGATAAGGGGCCTGTGCCTCCGCTCTCAGAAGAAGACCGACCGCCTCATCGTCTAGCGCGACCATGCTCATGGATCGAGCCATGTCGATCGCGTGCGTCACCTGACGTTCGACGGGCAGGCTGTCAGAACGCACCCGCGCGCCGCGTTCCACGACACTCCGGGGATCACCGAGCAGGTCGTTCAAGGTCCCGCGAAGTTGACGTGCCAGTTCGACCAGCACGTCGATGCGGTTGACCTGGCGCTCGCCACGCTCGACCTTGCTCAGCCAGTCCTCGGTCCTGCCCAGCAACCCGGCCAGGACCGACTGCGACAGTCCACGACGTCGTCGGTAGAAGGCTATCCGTTCGCCGATGCTCAGCTCATGGCCAGCGCCACGCATGCGCCGAGAGTAACAACAGATCAGGCCCATCCTCGCGGTTTCACCGCTCCCCGTCAGGACTTCGCCCAGGTCTCTGCTTCCGGTAGGTCGAGGGCGCCGTCGGCGATGAGGACTCGCAGGTTCCGGGTCAGGGATTCTGCGGGGTCGAGCCGGATCGGGTTGGCCGGGGCGAGTTGGAGGCCGACTCCCGGGTAGTCGTCGACGCGCACGAACCACGGGTCGTCGTCACCGGCGAACACGAGGGTGAGATCCCGGTCCGTCCAGGCCAGCCACGGTGACGTCGAACCGTGCGCGGCCTGCTCGCCCTCCGCCTGCGCGGTGAACACACGGGGTGCGACCGCCGGAGGGAGCCGCCAGAACAGGCCTCCGTAGCCGGCTCCGGTGCGGCCGTTGGTCGCAGGGCTGCCCAGCGCGACGGGACTGGTGGTGGCGTTGGTCAGGGTCGTCGTCACGTCGAGCTGCCAACCGCGGGCCGCCGGGCGGGCGCGCACCCGCCGGGATTCTCGGAGCAGCGTCTCGGCGGGCGTGCACCAGCTCAACGACTCGTCGAAACCCGCATCGGACGAGGTCAGCGCGGTGGTCTCGATGCGGCCGCGGTCGTCGAGGTCGACGTAGCCCGCGTCCCGGACGTAGGTGGGGCCGCCCCAGAAGTTCCACCCCTCCACGTCCTGCAGCGCCACCGAGAACCCCAGGTGCCACGGGTGGTCGTCCGGGCAGGTGTCGGTGACGACCCGCCCGGCGAGGGTGCGGATCGGGTGCAGGTGCGGACGTGGCCCCAGCCGAGCGGGCAGCTCCGCACCGGAGCGGCGCTCGGCGACGACGGCATCGCCGATCCGGATCACTCCGACCACGGCACCTCCATTTCAGACATCAACATCAGCGAATCAGCTGATCGCACGACCGCGTCCGATACCCCAGGGATCACCCGCAAACGCCGTTCGGGGTCGTGGGAGGACGGGATCTCGCGCGGATCGGGCGCCAGCCGGACCGCTTCGAGCACCCGCATGAACGGTCGGGCCGCCTCGGGAGGAACCAGCAGCGGTTCGCCAGTGCGGACGTGGGCGATGAGGTTCGCCAGCAGGTCGGTCGTCGCGTGCTCGGTGACCTCCACCCGGCCCGGCGTTTCCAGCCGGACCCGGTTCTCCCGGTACTCCAGGACGATCCGGCCCTTCGCGCCGTGGATCACCAGGTACGGCTCGACCACCCGGTCCGCGCACAGCGTCACCGACACCGTGATCGGCGTGCCGCGGGCGGTCACCAGCCTGAGGCACGAGGTGTCGTCGGCCTCGATCGGGTTCGCCCGGTACAGCTCCACCGACAGCTCGCGCGGCACCTCGTCCGCCGAAACCCCGTCGAGGGCCAGGGCGTTGGCGATCGCGTGCGCGAAGGGGTTGGTCAACGCACCGTCGACCACCGCTACCCCGTCCAGCGTGCGGCGCCCGGCCCAGCGGGCGCGACCGTAGTAGTCGGCGTCGCGCTGCCAGGCGCCCGCCGCGCCGATCCCCCGCAGCTCCCCGATCACCCCTCCTGCGAGCAACTCCCGCACGTGGGACAGCGCGTGCGAACCGAGGCTCTGGAAACCGACCTGGCACGCGCGCCCCGTGGCCGCCAGCGACGCCGCGAGCTCGTCGAACTCCGCGAGCGTCGGGGTCGGCGGCTTCTCCAGCAGCACGTGCGAACCCGCCCGCGCCGCGGTCAGCGCCAGCTCGGAATGGGTGTGGATCGGGGTGCACACGATCGTCACGTCCGGCCGCGTCTTCTCCAGCAGCGCACGCAGTTCCGGCTCCACCGGGACACCGAGGCCGTCCTCCGGAGGGCGCGGATCGCAGATGCCGACCAGCTCGACGCCGGGCATCTTCCCGACGTTGCCCAGGTGCCACCGACCGTGCCCGTGCACGCCGGCCAGCACGACGGTCGTCGCAGCGCTCATCGTTCCTCGCAAATCCTCGGCTCCAGCGCATGGTAACCACGCGGAAAGCGCATTCCAAAAAGCCGCCGAGCGGTTGACACCGGCCGACGGGCGCTGTTCGATGGAAAGCGCTTACCGGCTGATCGGGACAACGGAGTGCCGAGGGGGCACAAGTGGCAACACGCATGAGCGGACAGCGCACCGACGACTCCCGGAGCAGATCGCGCCGGGCCGCCGCCAGCGGGTGGATCGGCAGCGCGCTCGAGTACTACGACTGGTTCGTCTACGCCCAAGCCGCCGCGCTGATCTTCCCCAGCATCTTCTTCCCCGGCGGAAACCCCACCGTGGCACTGGTTTCCTCGCTGGGCACCTACGCCGTCGGCTACGTCGCGCGTCCCATCGGCGCGATCCTGTTCGGGCACTACGGCGACCGGCACGGGCGGAAGAACGTGCTGGTCCTGGCGATGCTGCTGATGGGCTTGTCCACCTTCGCCGTCGCGCTCCTGCCGACCTACCACCAGGTGGGCCTGTGGGCTCCGGTCCTGCTGGTGCTGCTGCGGTTCGCGCAGGGCTTCGCCGTCGCCGGCGAGCTCAGCGGCGCGAGCGCGATGATCGCCGAGCACGCGCCGTTCGGCAGGCGCGGCTACTACACCAGCTTCAGCCTGCACGGAACGCAGGCGGGGCAGATCATCGCCGCGGCGGTGTTCCTGCCGCTGTCGGCGGTGCTGTCGGAGCAGGCCTTCGACTCCTGGGGCTGGCGAATCCCGTTCCTGCTCAGCGCCGTGGTCGTCTTCGCCGGATACGTGATCCGCCGCCGGGTCGAGGAGACCGAGGTCTTCACCAAGGCCGAGAGCGCACCCGTGCGTGCACCGTTCGTGCAGGTCATGCGCGAGAGCGGAACCGACGTGCTGCGGGCGATCTGCATGACGCTGGTCAACGTGATCGGCGTGGTGGTGTCGGTGTTCGGCGCGGCCTACGCGACGCAGTCCGGCTACGGCATCGAGATGAGCACGTCCGTCTACCTGTGGATCCCGGTGGTGGCGAACCTGGTCGCGCTGCCGTTCATCCCGTGGTTCGCGAGCCTGTCGGACCGCTTCGGCCGCCGGCCGCTGATGATCGTCGGCGCCCTCGGTTCGGGCGTGCTGTCCTTCGCCTACCTGTGGTCGGTCAGCCGCGGTGACGTGGTGCTGACCATCGTGCTGGCGATCCTGACCTGGGGAATCTTCTACCAGATCTGCAACGCCACCTTCGCCGCCTACTACCAGGAGCTGTTCCCCGCGCGCACCCGAGTCACGGGCTTCGCCATCGCGCAGAACGTCGGTCTCACCATCACCGCGTTCCTGCCCAGCATCTTCACCCTCGCCGCTCCCCCGGGATCGGCGAACGTCCCGCTGGTGGTCGGCGGGCTGTGCCTGGGCATCAACGTCATCGCCGCGTTCGCCGCGTGGTCGGCGCGGGAGACCCACCGGGTGCCGCTGGAGGCGCTGGGCGAGAAGGACGCGGTTCCGGTGCCGCGCGAGGAGTTCGACCGGCTGCGCTCCGAGGCGCGCTGATCGGCGGACGGTATCCTGGGGAAACGCATTCCCCCAGGAACAAGGAGCGTCGTGGCCGCACGAGCAGCGACCCTCACCGACGTCGCCAAGGAGGCGGGCGTCTCCCTCGCGACGGCCTCGCGCGCTCTCAACGGCAGCGATCGGGTGGTCCGCGCCGAGCTGCACGACCGCGTGCTGCGGGCCGCCACCCGGCTGGGCTACTCGCCGAACGCCCAGGCCCAGTCCATGGCCCGGGGTTCCACCGACCTGCTGGGGTTGCTGGTCAACGACATCTCCGACCCCTACTTCTCCACCATCGCCGCGGGCCTGGCCAACGCCGCCGAGGAGCAGGGCCTGCTGGTGATGCTGTGCAGCACGGCGGGCAAGCCCGAGCGGGAGCTCGAACTGCTCGGTGCGCTGCGGCGGCAGCGCGGACGCGCGATCGTGCTCGCCGGAAGCCGCAGCAACGACCGCGCCCACCTGCGGGAAACGGCCGCCCAGCTCGATCCGTTCGTGGCGTCGGGCGGTCGCGTGGTGGCCATCAGCGAACCGAAGCTGCCGGTCGACACCGTCGTGGTGGAGAACCGCAGGGGCGCGCAGGACCTGGCGACCGAGATCGCCGCGCTCGGCTACCGCAGGCCGGCGATCCTGACCGGCCCGGAGCACCTGCTGGTCTCCCGCGATCGGCGGGACGGGTTCACCGCGGGCTGGCCCTCGGGCGAGCCGGTGGTGGTGGCCGACGAGTTCAGCCGCGACGGCGGTTTCCGCGCGATGCACCGGCTGCTGGACTCCGGCGCCGAGGTCGACTGCGTCTTCGCGATCAACGACCTGATGGCCATGGGCGCGATGGCCGCCTGCCGCGAGCGCGGCGTGGACGTGCCGCGGGACCTGGCGGTGGCCGGGTTCGACGACATCTCGACGCTGCGCGACGTCACCCCGGCGCTGACCACGGTTCGCCTGCCGCTGACCGACATGGGGCGCGAGGCTCTGGACCTCGTGCTCGCCTCCCCCACCGCGAAACCGCGCCGCCGCAAGGTCCGCGGTGAGGTCATCGTCCGCGAGAGCACTCCGAGGCGCTGACTCCCCCTTGCATCCCGCTCCTGCTTCCGCCTACGGTCTTGGTAAGCGCTTTCCACACAGAGGGGGTTCGGCATGGCCGAGCGACGGCTGGGCGTCATCATGAACGGCGTCACCGGGCGGATGGGATACCGGCAGCACCTGGTCCGGTCGGTTCTGGCCATCCGGGAGCAGGGCGGGGTCGAGCTCTCCGACGGCACCCGGGTGGTGCCGGACCCGATCCTCGTGGGACGCAACGAGGAGAAGCTCCAGGAGATCGCCAAGAACCACGACATCGACCGCTGGAGCACCGATCTCGAGGCCGCGCTGGCCGGACCGGACGAGGTGTACTTCGACTCCCAGCTGACCTCGGTCCGCGAACCCGCCATCACCCGCGCGCTGGAGGCCGGCAAGCACGTCTACAGCGAGAAGCCGGTGGCCGACGACGTCGAGGGCGCGCTGCGGCTGGCCCGGCTGGCGCGGGAGGCCGGCGTGAAAACCGGTGTCGTGCACGACAAGCTGTACCTGCCGGGGCTGCTCAAGCTGCGCCGGCTGGTCGAATCCGGTTTCTTCGGCCGGGTGTTGTCGGTGCGCGGCGAGTTCGGCTACTGGGTGTTCGAGGGCGACTTCCAGTCCGCGCAGCGGCCGAGCTGGAACTACCGCGCGGAGGACGGCGGCGGCATCGCCACCGACATGTTCCCGCACTGGAACTACGTGCTGGAGAACCTCTTCGGCCGGGTCGAAGCGGTGACGGCGAAGGTCGTCACGCACCTCCCCCAGCGCTGGGACGAGCGCGGCGAGCCCTACGCGGCGACCGCCGATGACGCCGCGTACGGGATCTTCGAGCTCGCGGGCGGGGTGATCGCGCAGATCAACTCGTCGTGGACCACGCGGGTGCACCGCGACGAGCTGGTGGAGTTCCACGTCGACGGCACGCACGGCAGCGCGGTCGCGGGACTGCACCACTGCGTCGCGCAGCACCGGGCGCACACGCCGAAGCCGGTGTGGAACCCGGACCTGGTGGAGGCCACGCCGTTCCGGCAGCAGTGGTCGCCGGTGCCCGACAACCAGGAGTTCGACAACGGGTTCAAGGCCCAGTGGGAGCAGTTCCTGCGGCACCTGTGCGACGACGGCGACCACCCCTACGACTTCCTCGCGGGCGCGCGCGGGGTGCGGTTGGCCGAGGCCGGGCTGACGTCCTCCCGCGAGGGCCGTCGCGTCGAGCTGGGCGAGGTGGCGCCGTGAGCCTGCTGCTCCCCCGATCCGACGGGCGGATGGTCGCGCACACCACGGGCGCCCCGCGCGAGTGGCCGAAGCCCGAGGGACCGCTGCGGTCGCGTTCGGCGTTCGCGGCGGCGCACGTGGTTCCGCGCGTCCTGGGCGAGAACGTGCCGGGTGCGCCCGCCGACATCGACTGGGACGCGACGCTGTCCTACCGGCACCGGATCTGGTCCTACGGGCTCGGCGTCGCCGAGGCGATGGACACCGCGCAGCGCGGCATGGGGCTCGGCTGGCGGGAAGCCGCCGAGCTGGTGCGTCGTTCCGCGGCCGAGGCCCGCTCCGCCGGCGGGGTGATCGCCGCAGGTGCGGGCACCGACCACCTCACCGGGACCCCGACGCTGCGGGAGGTGCTCGCCGCCTACCGCGAGCAGGTGGAGGTCGTGGCGGACGCGGGGGCGCGGGTGATCCTGATGGCCTCGCGCGCGCTGGCGGCGGTGGCCCGCTCGCCCGAGGACTACGCGTGGGTCTACGGGTCTCTGCTGGACGAGGCCGACGATCCGGTGATCCTGCACTGGCTGGGGCCGATGTTCGACCCGGCGTTGCGCGGCTACTGGGGCACCGAGGACGTCCCGGCGGCGACGAAGGCGTTCCTGGAGATCATCCGCGCCCGGCCGGAGAAGGTCGACGGGGTGAAGGTCTCGCTGCTGGACGCCGATCACGAGATCGCGCTGCGGCGGGAGCTGCCCGAGGGGGTGCGGCTCTACACCGGTGACGACTTCAACTACCCGGATCTCATCGTC
Source organism: Saccharopolyspora karakumensis (assembly GCF_004349225.1). NCBI lineage: Bacteria > Bacillati > Actinomycetota > Actinomycetes > Pseudonocardiales > Pseudonocardiaceae > Saccharopolyspora > Saccharopolyspora karakumensis. The sequence goes on along the minus strand of NZ_SMLA01000066.1, from coordinate 19,931 downwards.
GGCTCGCGCGGGGAGTTCTCCGACGCGCTGCTGGGGGTCTTCGCCGCCATCCACCCGGCGGCCTCCGCGGCGATCCAGGCGCTGGACCGCGACGATCCGGCGACAGCGCAGTCCATCTTGGACAGCACGAAGGCGTTGGGCCGGCACATCTTCGAGGCGCCGACCTTCCACTACAAGACCGGTATCGCGTTCCTGTCGTGGCTCAACGGTCACCAGCCGGGGTTCGCGATGGCGGGCGGGTTGCACGCGGGCCGGTCGGTGCCGCACCTGGCCGAGGTGTTCCGGCTCGCCGACCGGGCGGGGTTGCTGGTCGATCCCGAGTCGGCAGAAGAGCGGATGCGCGGGTTCCTCGCATTGAGCGGAGTGCAGCGGTGAGCGATCTGACGAGGTTGTCGTTGAACATCGCCACGACGAAGCGGTGGACGCTGCGAGAGGCGGTCGACGGTGCCGTCCGCGCGGGCATCCCGGCGGTGGGCCTGTGGCGCGACCGGGTCGCCGAGGAGGGGCTGACCGAGTCGGCCAGGCTCGTGCGCGATGCGGGGTTGCGGGTGTCGAGCCTGTGCCGGGGTGGTTTCCTCACGGCCGCCGACGAGGCCGGCGCGCAGGTGGCGCTGGCCGACAACCGGGCGGCGATCGTGGAGGCCGCCGCGCTCGGCACGGACGCGTTGATCCTGGTCGTGGGCGGGCTTCCGGAGGGCGATCGGGACCTGGCCGGTGCCCGCGCGCGGGTGTCCGAGCGGATCGCGGACCTGGTCCCGTTCGCCCGCGAGCACGGCGTCCGCCTGGTCCTGGAACCGCTGCACCCGATGTACTGCGCCGACCGCGCGGTCATCTCCACCCTGACCCAGGCGCTGGACATCGCCGCTCCGCATCCGGCGGAGCAGGTGGCGGTCGTCGTGGACACCTTCCACGTCCACTGGGACCCGGCGCTGGCCGGGAGCATCGCCCGCGCAGGCCGGGAGAACCGCATCGCCTCCTACCAGGTCTGCGACTTCATCCTGCCGATCGCCCAGGACGCCCTGCTGTCCCGGGGCATGATGGGTGATGGAGTCGTCGACTTCGCCTCGATCACCTCGATGATCGACGCCGCCGGGTACACCGGTGACGTCGAGGTGGAGATCTTCAACGCCGAGATCTGGGACTCGCCCGGCGACCAGGTCCTTTCCGCCATGATCGCCCGCTACGGCGATCTCGTGCTCCCGCATCTGAGATAACGCCTACTGGATCCGAACACCCCACGTCAACCGTTTGTCAGGACATCCGCACCTGTTGTCGCACGTCGACCCGGCACGAACAGGGCTCTTTTCGTCCACAGTGGGCATTCGTCGCGGAACTGCTTCGCGCGAACGGCTCTTGACAGCGTTGTGAGGCAGCGCACAGCATTGATCCGCGCCCACGCGTCCCTCTAGACGAATCGAGGCCTACGCCGAGATGAAGATCGGAGTAGCCGGGGTCGGTCGGATCGGCTCCATGCACGCCACGAATCTCGCCGCGCTCGACGACATCGACCAACTGCTGCTCTTCGACCCGGTACCGGGCAGGGCCGAGACCACCGCCACCGACCTCGGACCGCCAGCCACAGCGGTGACCACTGTGGACGAACTCCTCTCGGCCGACGGGGTGCTGATCGCCACCCCGACCGGCACGCATGCCGACCTGGTGCGCGCAGCCCTCGCCGCGAGAACCCCCGTGCTGTGCGAAAAACCGCTTGCCGCAGATCTTTCCACGATGTCGGCGCTGGTCGACGAGATCGAGGGCTCCGGCGTCCCGGTGCTGGTCGGGTTCCAGCGCCGCTTCGACCCCGACACCGCCGAGGTGCACCGGCGGCTGCGCGACGGATCGGCCGGTTCGGTGTACCTGGTGCGCGCGGTGTGCAACGACCACCTGCCACCGCCGAGGGAGTTCGTCGCCACCTCGGGCGGGTTGTTCCGGGATTGCCTGATCCACGATCTCGACGCGGTGCCGTGGCTGCTGGGCGAACCGGTCACCGAGGTCTACGCCTCCGGATCGGTGCTGGTCGACGAGGCGTTCCGGGAGGTGGGCGACGTGGACAACGCGGTGGTGTCGCTGCGGTTCGCCGGTGGCGCGCACGCGCTGCTCTCGGCCGCCCGGCACGACCCGGTGGGCTACGACTGCCGCCTGGAGGTCTTCGCCTCGCGCGACACGCTCAGCATCGGGCTCGACGAGCGCACTCCGCTCAACACCGTCGCGGGCACCGGTCCGCAGCGTCCCTGGACGTCCTTCACCGAGCGCTACCACGACGCCTACCTGCGGGAGGCCCGCGTGTTCCTCGACGTCATCGCCGACCGGGCCGAGAACCCGTCGCCGCCGGGGGAGGCGCTGGTCAGCCTGCGCCTGGCCGAGGCGTGCGAGGAGTCGCTGCGCGTCGGCAAGCCGGTGGAGGTGGGCGCATGACGTTCAAGGTCGCGGCAGCGCCGATCTCCTGGGGCGTGAGCGAAGTCCCCGGCTGGGGCCGGATCCTCGAACCCGAACGGGTCCTCTCCGAGATGGCCGGTCTCGGCGTTCACGCCACCGAGCTCGGACCGCCCGGTTACCTGCCGGATCCGCCGACCATCATCGGCAGGAACGGGTTGGAGCTGGTCGGCGGCTTCCTCGCCGTCCCGATGCATGACGCGTCCCTGGCGGACGGCAGCGTCGCCGAGGCGTCCGCGACGGCGAAGAAGATCGCCGCCGGTGGAGGCGAGATCGTGGTGCTCGCGGCGGCCACCGGACTCGACGGCTACGACGAACGGCCGCAGCTCGACGACGCGCAGTGGGCGACGCTGCTCGACACCTGCCGCCGCATCGCCGAAGTCGTCGCCGCCGAGGGCCTGCGCGTCGCGATGCACCCGCACGTCGGCACGCACGTGGAGACCGAAGCCGAGGTCGAGCGCTTCCTCGCCGACTCCCCGATGTCGTTGTGCCTGGACACCGGGCACCTGCTGGTCGGGGGGACGGACCCGGTCGCGCTGGCCGAGCGGCATCCCGCGCGCATCGGCCACATCCACCTCAAGGATGTCCGAGCCGATCTGGCCGCCGAGGTCCGCGCCGGGCGCGCGGGTTTCGCCGACGCCGTCGCGCGCGGCCTGTTCGTGCCGCTCGGGGACGGCGACGTGGACATCGAGGCGATGGTCCGCTCGGTGCACGCGGCCGGCTACCACGGCTGGTACGTGCTGGAGCAGGACACCGCGCTGGGGCCGGATTCCGACGACTGCGGCCCCCGGCGCAACACCGCGCGCAGCCTGGTCCACCTGGACGAGGCGTTCTCCCGGATCCGGGAAGGCCGATGACCTCACACCGCGGACCCGCGACGACGCGGTTGCTGCCCGTGCTCCTGATCGGAGCGCTGGCGCTGGCCGGGTGCACCGGCCCGAAGGCGTCCGGCCCGCTGCCGGGTGCGCACCAGCAGGCCGACACCCGCGACGGACCGCTGCGCATCGCCGTGGTCAGCCACAGCACGCCCGGCGACGCGTTCTGGAACGTGGTGCAGAACGGCGCCGAGCAGGCGGGGCGGGATCTGGACGTCGAGGTCCAGTACCAGGCCGATCCCGACCCCGGGAACCAGGCGAAGCTGGTGGACAACGCCATCGCCCAGGGCGCCGACGGACTGGTGGTCTCGCTCGGCGGCCCGGAGGCGATGCGGACCTCGGTGACCAACGCGGTGGCCGCCGGCATCCCGGTGATCACCATCAACGCCGGCGAGGAGGTCAGCGCCGCCTTCGGCGCGATCACCCACGTCGGGCAGAGCGAGACGGTCGCGGGAAACGCTGCCGGACAACGGTTCTCGCAGGCGGGCAAGCGCAAGCTCCTGTGCGTGATCCACCAGGCCGGGGTCGAGACTCTCGCCCAGCGCTGCGACGGTGCGCGGGGAGGTTTCACCTCGGGGGAGGTGGTCGACCTGCAGGTCGACATCAACAACCCGACAGACGCGCAGTCGCGCATCAAGGGCGCGCTGCAGTCCGACCCGTCCGTGGACGGGGTGCTCACGCTCAACCCGCAGGTCGCCGCGAACGCGGTCAACGCGGTGCGCGAATCGGGTTCCCGGGCGGCGGTGTCGACCTTCGACCTCAACGGCGACGTGGTCGCCTCCATCCAGGCCGGCGAGCTGCTGTTCGCCGTCGACCAGCAGCAGTACGAGCAGGGCTACCTGCCGGTGGTGTTCCTGAAGCTGTTCCTGGACAACGCCAACACCGTCGGCGGTGGCGAACCCGTCTACACCGGACCGGGTTTCGTCGACAAGTCCACCGTGGACGTCGTCGGCGAGTACGCGCGACGCGGAACGAGGTAGGCATGAGCCGGCATCTCACCCGACCGGAGCTGGGCGCGGTGATCGGCGCGATCGGCGTGTTCGCGTTCTTCTCGCTGCTCACCGACGAGTTCCTGTCCCCGCTGGGGACGGCGACCTGGCTGGACGACTCGGCAACCCTGGGCATCATGGCCGTCGGTGTGGCGCTGCTGATGATCGGCGGCGAGTTCGACCTCTCCGCGGGTGTCATGACCGCCTCGACCGCGCTGGTCACGGCGATCGTGGCCACCGAGCTGGGGTGGAACGCCTGGGCCGGGCTGGCGCTGTCGCTGGTGTTCGCGCTGCTCGTCGGTGCGTGCAACGGGCTGCTGGTGATGCGCACCGGGTTGCCGAGCTTCATCGTCACGCTCGGCACGTTCTTCGCGCTGCAGGGCCTCAACCTCGGCGTGACCCGCCTGATCACCGGGACCGTGCAGGTCTCCGGCATCCGCTCGGCACCCGGTTACGAGTCCGCCGGGTTCGTCTTCGCCTCCACCCTGGACATCGGCGGCACGTCGTTCCAGATCTCCATCGCGTGGTGGATCGGGGCGGCGCTGGTGGCGTCGTTCCTGCTGCTGCGCACGCGGTTCGGCAACTGGGTCTTCGCCGTAGGCGGTTCGTCGGCGAGCGCCCGCGCGGTCGGCGTCCCGGTGCTGGGCACCAAGGTCGGGCTGTTCATGACCACCGCGCTGTGCGGGTGGCTGGTGGGCTCGATCAACATCCTGCGGTTCACCACCGTGCAGGCCAACCAGGGCGTGGGCCTGGAGTTCCAGTTCATCATCGCCGCCGTCATCGGCGGGTGCCTGCTCACCGGCGGTTTCGGATCGGCCATCGGCGCCGCGGTCGGTGCGCTGATCTTCGGCATGGTCCGGCAGGGCATCGTGTTCGCCCGCTGGGACAACGACTGGTTCTTCCTGTTCCTCGGGGTGCTGCTGCTCGGCGCGGTGCTGGTCAACAACTCCTTCCGCCGCCGCGCGGAACGGCAACGGGGGTGAGGCGATGACTCCGCTCCTGCGAGCGCGCGGCATCGGCAAGAACTACGGCACGGTGACCGCCCTGGAGGACGTCTCGACGGTGGTCAACGCCGGTGAGGTCACCTGCGTGCTGGGCGACAACGGCGCCGGCAAGTCGACCCTGATCAAGATCCTCGCCGGTGCGCACCAGCACGACGCCGGGGAACTGCTGTTCGAGGGGTCGCCGGTGCGGTTCGGCTCCCCCAGGGAGGCTCTGGACCGCGGGATCGCGACGGTGTTCCAGGACCTGGCGGTGGTGCCGCTGCTGAGCGTGTGGAGGAACTTCTTCCTCGGTTCCGAGCCCGGCAGGTGGGGGTTGATCGACCGCAAGCGGGCTCGGGAGACGACCCGCACCGCGCTCGCCGAGATGGGCATCGAGCTGCGCGACGTCGAGCAGCCGGTGGGCACGCTCTCCGGCGGTGAGCGGCAGTGCGTGGCGATCGCCCGGGCGGTGCACTTCGGCGCGAAGGTCCTCATCCTCGACGAGCCGACCGCCGCGCTGGGCGTCAAGCAGGCCGGGATCGTGCTCGAGCACGTCGCCCGGGCCCGCGACCGGGGGCTGGGCGTCGTGCTGATCACCCACAACCCGCACCACGCCTACCCGGTCGGCGACCGGTTCCTGCTGCTCAAGCGGGGGCGGAGCCTCGGCAGCCACGAGAAGCAGAACATCACCCTGGACCACCTGACCCATCAGATGGCGGGTGGCGCGGAGCTCGAAACCCTCACCCGCGAACTCGAATCCGACTGACCCTGGCCAACCCCACCTCGACCCGATACCCTACCAAGCACTTGCTTGTCCCGATTTCTGCTGAAACCCGGTCCCAGGTTTCCGCTGAAATCGGGGTTTCCGGTTTCCGCTGAAGGGCGATGTCGGATTTCCACTGAGATCGGGAGTGGGGTTTCCACTGAGATCCGGTGGTGGTCGAGGTGAGGAGGCGAAGTTGGCGACGTTGCCGCTGTTCCGGCTCGATGGCCGGGTCGCGTTGGTGTCCGGGGCCGGGCGCGGGATCGGGGCCGCCACGGCGTTGGCGCTGGCGGAGGCCGGCGCGGACGTGGCGGTGCTGTCCCGCACGCCCGACCAGATCGAGGCGGTGGCCCAGCAGGTCCGCGAGCTGGGGCGACGCGCGGTGGCGATCCCCACCGACGCCGGGGACGCCGAAGCCGTGGCCGGGGCGGTGGCCCGGGTCGCCGAGGAGCTGGGCGGCATCGACGTCGTGGTGAGCGTGACCGGCGGGTCGATGCCCCGGCCGTTCACCCACACCCACGACGAGGCGCTGCGGAAGTCCTTCGAGAACAACGTCGTGCACGGGGTGCGCCTGGTGCGGGAGGCCGTGCCGCACCAGGCGAAGTCGGAGGCGGCGAGCGTGGTGATGGTCTCCAGCAGCACCGGGCACCTCGTCGGGCGCGGCTACCTCGCCTACGGCGCGGCCAAGGCGTCGCTGGACCACGCGGTGCGGATGATGGCCGCGGACCTCAACCCGCGCATTCGCGTCAACGCCGTCGCTCCCGGCGCGATCCTCACCGAGGCGCTGGAGGTCGCGGCCGCCGACCCGGAGATGAAGGCGACGCTGGAGAACCACACCCCGCTGCGCCGGATCGGCGTTCCCGAGGACATCGCCGCGGCGATCCTCTACCTCGCCTCCCCCGCCTCCTCCTACGTCACCGGCCAGGTCCTGGCGGTGGACGGCGGGCTGGTCGCGCCGAACATGCCGCTGCCGATCCCGGACGTCGAGATCTGAGGCCGATCGGGCACGACGGGATTCGTTCATGGACGGTTCGGGGCAGAACCGCCCCTGCCGCGTTCCGCGAACGCCACCCGGCACGCGGTATCCGAGGTGAGCACCCGGCGGTAATTTCGGGCCGGGTGCAGGGACGGGAGCCGCGGCGTTCGCGCGCGGTTCCCACGCCGCCGCTGCGGGAGGAGCCGCCGTGCGTGATGACCTGGACGTGCTGATCGTGGGAGCCGGGCTGTCCGGGATCGGCGCCGCGCACCAGCTCCGGTCCGCCTTCCCCGACCTGGACTACGCGATCCTCGAATCCCGCGATGCGCTCGGCGGGACCTGGGACCTGTTCCGCTACCCCGGCGTCCGCTCCGACTCGGACATGTTCACCATGGCCTACCGGTTCCGGCCGTGGCCCGGCGCGCAGTCCTTCGCCGGTGGCCCGGCGATCCGCGACTACGTCCGCACGACCGCCGAAGGCGCCGGCATCGACCGGCGGATCCGCTACCGGCACCGGGTGCTCAGCGCCTCCTGGTCCAGCGACGAGGCGCGCTGGACGGTGCTGGCCGACCACGACGGCGAACAGGTGCGGCTGACCGCGAAGTTCCTCCACCTCTGCGCCGGCTACTACCACTACGAGCAGCCGCACGCGCCCGAGCTCCCCGGCGTCGAGCGCTTCACCGGCACCGTGGTGCACCCGCAGCACTGGCCGGAGGACCTCGACCACGCGGGCAAGCGGGTCGTGGTGATCGGCAGCGGCGCCACGGCGATCACCCTGGTCCCGGCGATGGCCGACGACGCCGCGCACGTGACGATGCTGCAGCGCTCACCCGGCTACGTGGTGTCGGTGCCCGGCCGGGACCCGCTGCTGCCGCACCTGCGCGGCAGGCTCGGCGAACGCGCGACCTACGCGCTCGTGCGCTGGAAGAACATCCTCTACAGCGCGGGTTCCTACCGGTTGAGCAGGGCGTTCCCGAAGCGGATGAGCAAGGCGATCCGCAAGGCCGCCGCCAAGCGGCTCCCGGCGGACTACGACGTCGACACGCACTTCAACCCCCGCTACGACCCCTGGGACCAGCGGATGTGCCTCGCTCCCGACGGCGATCTCTTCGACGCGCTGAGCAGCGGCAGAGCCTCGGTGGTGACCGACCACGTCGAGGAGTTCACCGAGACCGGGATCCGCCTGCGGTCGGGCGCCGAGCTCGACGCGGACATCGTCATCACGGCCACCGGGCTTCGGCTGCGCGCGTTCGGCGGCATCTCCTTCACCGTCGACGGCCGCGAGGTCGCCCCGAGCGAGACGACCGTCTACAAGGGAGCGATGCTGTCCGGGATCCCCAACCTGGCGTTCACCTTCGGCTACACCAACCACAGCTGGACGCTCAAGGCCGACCTGGTGGGCGAGTTCGTCGTCCGGCTGCTGCGCCGGATGCGCCGCAACGGCCACGACCGGTGCGTGCCGGTGAAGGCGAGCAGGGGTGCGCACCCGATGATCGAGAACTTCACCTCCCACTACGTCCAGCGCGGCATCGACGCCTTCCCGCGCTCGGACGTCAAGGCACCGTGGCGGGTGAAGATGGACTACTTCCACGACCTGCTGGTGCTGCGGCACCTACCGGTCGCCGACCGCGACCTGCGGTTCGGCCGGAGTCAGTCGCACGCGATGCCGTCGCCGTCGCTGTCCAACGTGGACGAATAGCCGGTGTCGCCGCGCCGCAGCGGCGCCACTCCGGCGGCCCTGGCCTGCTCGCAGGTGGCGTAGTGGGCGGGCAGGACCTCCTCAGCGGGCGGCGGCACGGGCGCGGCCTGAACGGCGCTGCACTGCCGGCCCCACAGGCCGCGGCCCGCGGTCTTGGCCGTGGCCTCGGCCTGGGTGAGCTCCGAGGCGAGGCCCTCGGCGAGGAACGCCTCCGGGTAGAGCCGGGCCGCACCCTGCTGCAGGGCCAGCGACGAGTACTCGGCGCCGTCGGGCAGGGTCAGCGAGACCTCCGGTTCGGGACTGCGTCCGCTGCTCCAGCCGACGCCGAAGGTGACCTGCACCGTCTCCTCGCGCAGCGCGTCCTCGGCGAAGGTCCGCGCCTCGGAGCTCCAGCACTCGCCCGCCGCCGGGGCCTGCACGCCCGCGATGCGCACCACCTGCGGTTCCCGGCCGGGCACCTGGATGAGCACCCGGTCGTCGTCGAGGACTTCGCGCACCTGCGCCCGGTCCTGCTGCGGCGGGGGCGCGAGGACCGGCTCGGGCGTGATCACCGACGGAGGCGGCGAGCTCGGCTCCCGCAGCACCTGCGGACCCGCGGGCTGAGCCCGCTGCTCCGTCCCGGACAGCATGCCGACCACCAGCAGCATGATCACCGCGCCGAGCGCGCACGCTCCGGCGATGAGCGGGGCCTTCGCCGACACGCCCTTCCGGTGCCAGTAGGCCGCGACCGCGGGCCAGAGCGTCACCGGCCAGAGCACGCCCGCGATCAGCCCGGCCATCAGCCACGGCCACGCACGCCCCTGCCTGGCTCGCTGCCGCCAGAGCAGCGCGCTCATGACCACCGTCGCCACCATGCCGACCAGGTGGACGATCCCGAAGAACATCGGACCCCTCACTGCGCTCGCGTTCGCAACGATGATCCCTCACTCGATCAGGTGGTCGCGGCCCGATCCCCCGGAACTCCACCCCACCGGAGCAACCGTTCACACCTTCACCGCTGCGGGCGGCAGGACGCCGCCTCCGGGGGCACGCGAGGGCGAGTGGACGGAAATGTTCCGTTCCGCTATACGTATTCAGCTCACGTTCCGGGCTCTTCGGCGGCTGAACTGGGCGCGCACAGCGCAGGAGTAGTATTCGTATGCAGCCACTCCGAGGGGAGCCAAGTCCTTGATCACCAGCCGCGATGTGGCCCGCCTGGCGGGTGTTTCGCAGCCGACGGTCTCCCGGGCCCTCCGCGGCGATCAGCGCGTGTCGGAGGCTACCCGGGAACGCGTCCAGCGCGCGGCCGATGCGCTCAACTACGTGCCGAGCGAGACCGGCCGCAGCCTGTCGACCCGGGTGACCAAGCGCATCGGCGTCGTGGTCACCGACCTCACCAACCCGTTCTACCCGCACCTGATCGGTCCGCTGCACGACGAGCTGGAGCAGCACGGCTACCGGATGATGCTGTTCACCGAGCGGTCCGAGACCGCCGTGGCCAGCCAACGCCTGCTGGACCGCTCGATCGACGGCGTCGTGCTGGCGACCGCGACCATCGGGTCCCGGCTGCCCGACGACCTGCAACGGCGCGAGCTCCCGTTCGTGTTCCTCAACCGCGAAGCCGGAGGCCGTCCGGCCGACGCGGCGGTGGTGGACAACGAGCTCGGCGGCCGGCTGGTCGCCCGCGAGCTCGCCGAGCTCGGCCACCGCGACATCGCCCACATCGGCGGCCCGGCGGAGACCACGACCGGTCGCGAGCGCGAAATGGGTTTCCGCCTGGGCCTTTCCGAGGCCGGCATCGGTCTGCCCGAGGAATCCGTGCGGCGCGGCCCCTTCGACTTCGACACCGGGTACCGGGGACTCACCGAGATCCTGGCCGGGCCGACCCGCCCCACCGCCGTGTTCTGCGGCAACGACGTGATCGCGATCGGCGCGTTCAACGCCGCTCGCGCCCACGGCGTGCGCATCCCCGAGGACCTCACGCTCATCGGCTTCGACGACATCCCGATGGCGGCGTGGGAGGCGTTCGGACTCAGCACCGTGCACTACGACCTGGGAGAACTCGCCCAGGAAGCGGCGCGCCTGCTGGTCCGGCGCATCGAGTCCGACGACGACCCCGAGCCCCGGCGCACGCTGTTCACGCCGGAGCTCGTCCTGCGCGCCACCCACGCCGCCCGCTGATCAGCGCAGCCCTCCCCCGACTTCATCCGCTTCATGTGGATGAAACCAGGGGAAGGAGCGGCGTTTCCTCAGCTCTTCAGGCTCCGCAGCAGTTGCATGAGGATGTGGGTGAGGTTGTGGAGCACCATCCCCGGAGGCGCCTGGGCGCCCTGCTCGGTGGAGCCGACGATGGTCATCAGCGGCGCGCCGCCCGCGGCCTCGACGACCTGGGCGAGGCGAGCGGCCACCTCCGGGTCCGACGGACCGCTGCGGCCCATGGCCACCGAGAGGTCCGCGGGCCCCACCAGGACCGTGTCGACGCCCTCGACGGCGAGGATCTCGCTCGCGTTGTCGCACGCCTGCGGCGTTTCCAGCATCGGGACGACCATCGTGGTGCGCTCGGCCTGCGCGAGGTGCTCGGCGATGCTGTTGGTGCCGAAGCGGCCGGCACGGCTGTAGGTGGCGAAACCGCGCTCGCCCAGCGGCGGGTAGTGCGCCGCCGCCACCACCTCCCTCGCCTGCTCGGGGGTGTCGACGTGCGGCACGATCACCCCCTGCGCGCCGAGGTCGAGCACGCGCAGCACCAGCGCCGGTTCTTTCTCCCCCACCCTGACCAGCACCGGGAGCCCGTGGGCGTCGGCGATCTGCAGGTGCTGCTGCAGGCTCAGCAGATCGGCGGGGCCGTGCTCGCAGTCGATGACCGCGTAGTCGAGCCCGGCCACGGCGGCCATCTCCAGCAGGTTCTCCGAAGGCAGCCGGAGCAGGCCGCCGTGCAGCCTCTCGCCCGCCCGCACTCGCTGCTTCAGGGTCGTCATCGCGCCACCATTCCCGCCGACAGGTCGATGTCGGCTCCGCACATCCCGCGCATCTGCAGCATCGCCACGAGCGCCTGCCCCACTTCTTCCTCGGTCACCATGCGCCGCAGCAGCGCGCGGGAGACGAACTCCTGCTCGGCGGCGGCCTCGGTGATCCCGCTGCGTTCGGCCTCGAGCCGGAAGTTGCGGGTCATGCGCGGCCCGTCGACCGGCCCCGGCGACAGCGAGTTCACCGTCACCCCGTGCGGGCCGACCTCGCCCGCCAGCGTCGTGGTCAGCCCGATCACGGCGGTCTTCGAGGCGCAGTACGGGGTTCGGCGCAGCAGCGGGCGCTTTCCGGACACCGAGGCGACGTTGACGACGTCACCGCTGCCCCTCTCGACCATCTGCGGCAGGAACGCCCGGCACATCAGGTAGACGCCGCGCACGTTGATGTCGAAGACCTCGTCCCACTCGGCGGGTTCGATCTCCAGCAGCGGTTTGACGGGACCGGCGACCCCGGCGTTGTTGACCAGGATCGAGATCTCCTCCCCCGCCAGCTCGCCGGCGAGCGCCGCCACCGAGTCCGGGTCGGAGACGTCGCAGGTCGCGGCACGTCCGTCGAGACCGTCGAGGGTCTCCTCCAGGGTGTCGCGCTTGCGGCCCACGGCGACGACCCGGGCTCCGGCGGCCGACAGCGCCCGGGACATCGCACGCCCCAGCCCGTTGCCGCCGCCGGTGACCAGGGCCGTTCGCCCGGTGAGCGGTGTGGTCATCGTTCTCCTCGTTCCAGTAGTTCCCCGATCAGCGCGCCCACCACGGCGGGTCGTTCCAGCGGGAGCAGGTGCCCGGCCCCGGAGAGCACGTGCAGCCGTCCGCGTCGGGCGCTCCTGACGATCTCCTCGTGGAAACCGCTCGGGCACAGCGCATCCCGATCGCCGCACAGCACCCGCACCGGCCCGTCGTAACCGGCGATGGCGTCGAACGCCTCGGTGCGGGTCGCCTGGGCGGCGAGCTGGGCGCGGAAGGTCACGGGCCCGATCCGCCCGGCCATGCCCAGGAACCGCTCCCGCAGGGCGCTTCGGGGTTCGGCGAACATCGCGGGCAGGATCTCCTCGACGACCCCGTCGAAGTCGGCCGCGGCCTGCCGCTCCCACGCCCGTCGCTGGTCCGGCCGGGGCGCTCCGGCGTTGGTCGACAGGGCGCCGAACGCGCTCACCCGCTCCGGCGCCCGCCGCAGCACCTCGAACCCGACGATCGCGCCGAGGCTCAGCCCCACCAAGGTGAAATCACCGTCCACTGCGGACAGAACTTGCTCGGCCATGCCGCCGATGGTGGGTTCGGTGGTCTCCGCGTGCACCACCTCGCCCGGCAGCTCCGGGAGGTCCGACCAGAGGTCGGCGTCGCAGAGCATGCCGGGCACCAGGACGATCGGGCTCACTTGCCCACCGGTCGCGGGATGAGGTGGAACGGGGCCAGGTAGCCGTTGTGGTCGACGCCGACACCGGCGTCCGCGGCCGCCTTGACGACCTCGTCGTCCCAGTCGAGCCGGACCCGGCCGTCGCCGCTGTTGATGATGAGCATGCTGGCGGTCTCGTCGGAGACGTTGCGGACCTTGCGCCACGCACCGGCGGGAACCGAGAGCATGTCCCACGGACCGAGCCGCACGGAGACCTCCTCCTCGCGATTGAGGGTCACCTCCCACTCGCCGTCCTTCACCATCAGAACCTGCGTGCCCGCGTGCCGGTGGGTGAGCATGCCCTCGTCCGGGGCCGCGCGCAGCCAGGAGATGTTGTGGCCGTGCGGGTTGTAGATGCGCGGTTCCTGCAGCCGGTCCTCGGTCATGCCGAAGCCGATGACCTGCGTCAGCTCGGCCGCCCCGCCCGGCAGCGCCGAACCGAGCAGCGCCCGGGCCGACCACTCCAGGTCGTCGGCGGTGGCGACGCGCTTGCGCATCTTCTCCACCGGGAAGGAGCTCAGACCGGCGATGTCCTCCGGGCTCATCGGCCGCTTGAGCTCGACGTCCTCGGGCTTCTCATCGCCGGCGACGGTGTCGACGAGCCGGTTGTCCTCGGTCAGGAACAGGCCGTGCCCCTCGGCCTCGCGCAGCACGCTCGGACCCCAGATGATGCCGCCGGTGTCGTCGTGCCCGAGGGCGGTGAACAGCCAGCCGTCGTCGGGCCCGATGTTGGTGAAGCCCCGGAAGATCCAGGTCGGGATGGAGGCGATGTCGCCTTCCCGCAGCACCAGCTCGCCCTCCTGCCCGTCGGCGCCCCAGCGCAGCAGGAACTCGCCACGGAAGCAGATGAACACCTCGGCGGTGAAGTGCAGGTGCAGGTTGTTGACGATGCCGTGGGGCATCGCGGCCGCGCCGATGTTGTAGCCGTGCGCCTCGCGCAGGTTGACCACCTGGTTCGGGCTCTGGGTCACCCCCGGCCCGATCATCGAGTAGTTCTCCTTGCGGTCGGAGCCCGGTGTGCGGCAGTCGATGAACGCCTGGTTGCACGAGACGAAGTCCGATCGCCGGATCGTCCGCCGCTCCAGTTCCTGCCGGGTCACCTCGACCTGAGACATCAGCACCTCCGTGTGAATACGTATGTATGGATGGAAGCCGTTGTGGAGAGCCATGTCAAGAGGACTCGGGAAACCGTCTACGCGTGCCGTAGGGTTCGGCCGTGACCCTCAACCAGCTGCGCGCGTTCCTGCTGGCCCACCGACTCGGCACGTTCACGGCGGTGGCCGGCGAGCTCGACATGGCCCAGCCGTCGGTGTCCGAACTCGTCCGGAGGCTCGAAGAGGAGCTGGGAACCGCGCTGTTCGTCCGCGGCAGCCGCAAGCTGACGCTCTCCGAAGCCGGGCGCGAACTGCTGCCCCACGCCGAGCAGGCCCTGGCGGCGGTCGACCACGGCAGCGCGGCCGTGCGCGCGCTCAACGCGCTCAGCGGCGGCACGGCCACGTTCGGGCTGCTGCGCAACGCCGACTACTACCTGCTGTCGGACCTGGTCCGGCAGTTCCTCGACCGCTACCCCGACGTCAAGGTCCGCCTGGTGGGGCAGAACTCGGCCGAGACCGCGGCGGCGGTCCGCGACGGCGATCTGGAAGCGGGCCTGGTCGTGCTGCCCATCGACGACGAGGCCCTGTCGGTCACCCCGCTGGCACGCGACGAGGTCCTCTACGTCAGCCCCGACCCCGAGCGCACCCGACGCCCGGTCGCGGTCGAGGACCTCACGACCGCACCGCTGATCCTCTACGACGCCCGCTACGGCTGGGCCGATCCGACCCGCCGCCAGCTGGCCGAACGAGCCCAGCTCGCGGGGGTGGCGCTGGACGCCGGGATCGAGGTCGAGCACGTGGAGTCCGCGCTGCGGCTGGCCGCCCAGGGCATCGGCGACACGATCGCCTCCCGCGCGGTGGTCAACAGCCGCCGCTTCCCGGCCGAGCTGCACACCGCGCCGTTCGCCGAACCGCTCTACGACACGATCGCCCTGATCCACCGCCGCAACCGCACGCTCTCCCCGGCCACCGGCGAACTCGCCCGCCTCGCCCAGGAGACCCTCCTCGAAGGAGGAGCCTCCTGGGCGGACGGGTGTTCTCACGACCTGCGCGCAAGCGGCGCAGCCGCGAGAGAGAACAACCACCTGAGCAACCCGCACCGCCGCGGGTTCTCAGACGTCGCCTGGCGAGTGGCGCCCGGACCCAGGCGGCGTCTGAGGTTCCGCTACCCGCACCGCTGAGCAGAACGAGCGCGGAACCCGATCACTCCATCGGTTTCCCCGTGGTGAGGTCGAGGCGGTAGCTCTCCTCCATCCACTTGATGACGACGACCAGGGAGATCACCGCGGCGACCGCGAGGTAGCCCCAGACGGCGTAGATCGTGCCGAAGGTGCTCACCAGCAGTGCCGAGACGAACGGCGTGATGCCGGAGAACAGGGCGAACGAGCAGTTGTACGCGACGCCTCCGGCGCTGAACCGGGTCTTGGTCGCGAACAGCTCGGCCACGCAGACCGTGACGATGCCGGTCAGGAAGAACTCCGGGATCACGTAGATCAGCTGCGCGATCACCGCCGCGGTGAACGTGCCCATCTGCGCGACCGCGAAGGCCACCGGGATCAGCACGAGCGCCGAGAGGTACCCGGTGATGAGCATCGGACGTCGACCGATCCGGTCCGAGAGCGCACCCGCCAGCGGCAGCAGCGGGATGATCGCCGCGACCGAGATGGCGTTGGAGCCCAGGGCCTCGGCCCGCGACAGGCCGACGTTGGACGACAGGAACTCCGGCAGGTACGTGACCCAGGTGTAGGACACGATCGCCAGGGTGATCGACGAGCCGCAGAACACCAGCATCTCGCGCCACTGCGACCTGAACGCCTCGGTGAGCGGCGCCTTGACGACCTCCGCGCCGTCGGCGGTGGCCTTGACGAACTCGGGCGTCTCGCCGACGCGCTTGCGCACCCAGAGCCCGACGAGGCTCAGCGGCAGCGCGAGCAGGAACGGGATCCGCCAGCCGTAGCTCTGCAGCGCGGCGTCGTCGAAGACGGCGGCGGTGAGCGCGGAAATGCCCGCGCCGCCGAGGATTCCGACGAACACGCTGATGGAGACGAACGAGGTGTAGTAGGCGCGTCGTTTCGGTTCGGCCCATTCCACGACGAACGCGATGGCGCCCACGTACTCGCCGCCGGAGATCAGGGCCTGCATCATCCTCATCGCCAGCAGCAGCAGCGGGGCGAGCATGCCGACCTGCGCGTAGCTGGGCAGCACACCGATCAGCGCGGTGCACAGACCCATCAGCGCGATCGTCCACAGCAGAACGCTCCGGCGACCGAAGCGGTCACCCCAGCGCCCGAGGATCATGCCGCCGAGGGGGCGGATGATCGTGCCGATGGCCAGGATCGCGTACGTGCTCAGCACACCGACGACGGGATCCTGGGAGGGGAAGAACACCGGTGCCATGACCGGTGCGAGATAGCCGTAGATGCCGAAATCGAACTGCTCGACGAAGTTGCCGATCACGCCGGCCGTGACGGCTCTGCGCATCGGCGCTGGGGACTGTGCCTGCTTTTCGGGCACGGGAGTTGAAGTCGACAAACGTAGCTCCGAGATCCGGGGCGGGCATCTTCGCCCGCGCATGCCTGTTGCTCGATCGGACGAGTCGGCGGATTCGCAAGAGAGTCGCAGCGCCCGAATCGTGTGTCAAGCCCCACATGCATACGGATGAATTCATGATGCGGGAGGATCAGGCCAGTTCGACACCGGCTGTGCATACGGATTAGCAGATCGTGATCGCATAGGGTTGTCCTATGCCTCTTACAAGGAACTCCACTCTTGTCCTGTGGTCCAGGCCCGCTTAGCGTTCGCCTCATGCGATTCAGCTCACGGCTGCTCGGCGACCTGGCCGGGCGGTTCGAACACCTCAAAGCACCCGCCTCGGACGCACCCGAGGCGCAACAGGATCCCCTTGTGGCGCAACGCGTCTCGGAGATGCTCGGCGAGATCGAACGGGACGGCTTCGACGCGGTGCTGCGCTACGCGCGCGACCTGGACGGCTGGAACGAGCCGGACGTCGAGCTCGGCCAGGAGGCCATCAGGGCTTCCGGTGACGCGCTCACGCCCGAGCACCGCGCGGCGCTGGAGCTCGGCGCCGAGCGCACCCGGCGGTTCGCCGACCTGCAGCGCGCGGGCCTGTCCGACGCCGAGGTCGAGCTCGCCCCCGGCCTGACCACCGGGTACCGCTACGTGCCGGTGCAGAGCGTCGGCGCCTACCTGCCCGCGGGCCGGTTCCCGCTGACCGCGGGCGCGTTCATGACCGTCGGCGTGGCCAAGGCCGCCGGGGTGCCGACCGTGGTGGCGTGCCTGCCGCCCGGCAAGAACGGCGAGGCGGACCCGGCGGTGGTGCACTCCGCGCACCTGTCGGGCGTGGACCGGGTGTTCGTGCTGGGTGGCGTGCAGGCGCTCGCGGCGATGTCGTTCGGCCTGCTCGGCGAGGCGCCGGTGGACATGATCGTCGGCGCCGGCAACGCCTTCGTCGCCGAGGCCAAGCGGCAGCTGTTCGGCCGCGTGGCCATCGACCTGCTGGCCGGACCGTCGGAGGTCGCGGTGATCGCCGACGAGACCGCCGATCCGGAGCTGGTCGCCGCCGACCTGCTCGGCCAGGCCGAGCACGGCGTCAACTCCCCCGCCGCGCTGGTGACCACCTCCCGCGAGCTGGGCGAAGCGGTCATCGAGGAGGCCGACAAGCAGCTCTCCTCGCTGGCCACCGAGGAGATCGCCGGTCCCGCCTGGCGCGACTTCGGCTCGGTGACCTGGGCGCGGGACCGCGAGACCGCCGTGGCGCTGATGGACGACCTGGCTCCCGAGCACCTGGAGATCCAGACCGCCGACGACGACTTCTACCACGACTCGCTGCGCAACTACGGCTCGATCTTCCTGGGCACGTGGAGCACGGTCGCCTACTCCGACAAGGGCATGGCGGGCACCAACCACGTGCTGCCCACCGCGGGCGGCGCCCGGCACAGCGCGGGCCTGTCCGTGTCGCGATTCCTGAAACCGCTGACGTACCAGCGTGTTTCGAAGGAGGCGACGCCGCTGCTGGCCGAGGCCGTGGAGACCATTTCCGACTACGAGGGCATGGCGGCGCACCAGGCCACCGCGACGCTGCGGCTGGAGCGCCTCCGGGAAGGCGACGCACGATGACCGAGGTTTCCGAGCAGCCCGCGGGTTCCCCCGGCGGCACCATGGAGTCCGTCAAGCGCACGATGCCGAGCGATTTCAGCATCGCCGTGCGCCCCGGTGCGGGCGCGACGCTGGGCGGGGTGAACTACGGCGGTGAGCGCCGCCAGTCGATGGAGGGGTTCGAGGACGCCTACACCGACATCGTCGACTACATCGTCCGGATCACCCACCGCATCTGGGAAGACCAGGACATCGGCTACATCTACGACACCTACGCGCAGGGCTGCCGCCTCTACGACGACAGCGGCGTGAAGTTCGGGGTGGAGCGGCTGATCGATGGCACGACGCAGAGCATCAACGCCTTCCCGGACTGCCGTCACTACGCCGATGACGTGATCTGGGCGGGCAGCGACACCGAAGGGTTCGTCACCTCGCACCGGGCCATCAACATCGGCCACCACACCGGCCCCTGGCGCTGGGGCCCGCCCACCGGGCGCAGGCTGGAGACCTGGGTGATGGCCAACTGCGTGGTGTGGCAGAACGAGATCTACGAGGAGTGGGTCCTCTACAACACCGCGGCCAAGCTCCAGCAGCTCGGCATCAACGTGACCGAAGCGGCGCGCACCTACGCCCGCGAAGGCGGCCTCGTCCCGGTCTCCGAGCGCCCCTCCTCGGAGGCGCTGCGGCTGGTCGGCGGCCGCAAGCCGATCGTGCTGCCGGAACCGGACAACACGGCCGGTTTCGACGTGGAAGGCTCCGCGCGGGCGCTGTGGCACAACGTCTTCAACCGGCGGGACCTGAGCGCGATCGACCGGTTCTACGCCGAGAACGTCCGCTGGCACGGCACCACCAACCGCACCGGCTACGGCCGGTCGGACGTGCGCGCCATGGCCCGCAGCCTGCTGGCCACCTTCCCCGACCTGGGCGTGCAGGTCGACGAGGTGTACTGGATGGGCAACGACACCGACGGCTACAGCATCTCGGTGCGCTGGTCGGGTGCCGGCACGCACCGCGGCTTCGGCCTCTACGGCAAGCCCACCGGCCGGCGGGCTCACCTCTGGGGCATGTCCCAGCTCTACGTGATGCACGGCCGCATCGTCGAGGAGTGGTCGCTGTTCAACGAGTTCGACGTCATCGCTCAGCTCGTCAGCGAGGACGGCGGACCGGAACTCCGCTGAATCCCGCCTTCCACCCGGGTGTCCGCGATCCGTGGCCACCCGGGTGGATGAACGGGGCCCACGTTCCTGTGAAACGCTCCGGTGGCAGACTCGAGGAGCTGGACATTACCAACAGGTAATGGCACATTCGACGTTTGCACGCGCGGCCGCGAGGAGGCAGTGGACGTGAGCGGTTCCGAAGTCGACGTCCTGCTCGACGGGCTCCGGCAGCAAGGCTGGGAGTCCTACGTGTTCGGGCCGCGCGACGACCCGAGCGCCGTCGGCATGGCCCACCGCTGGCAGACCTGCGCCGACGTCCTGGTGCTGCACGCCGAGGACGAGGCCACGGCCTACCGGATGCCGCTGTGCCCGAACGCCGACCTCTTCGCACCCGAGATCGTGTCCTGGCACTACCACGCCCCCGCCGAGTGGACGATCCGCGCCGTGCTCTCGC